>NZ_JBFARL010000128.1:0-24196 GCF_040674655.1 Actinomadura sp. NPDC049753
CCCGCCGTCCTCGCCCACCCGCTCCCGGACGGGCGCTGCGCCGTCCTGGAGCGCGACCGCGACGCGACCGCCGCGGGCCTCGACGCGCTCGGCGCGGGCGACGGCGAGGCGTGGCTGCGGCTCTGCCGCCTGTGGGACGAGATGGGAGAGGGCGTCCTGCGCGCCCTGCTCGGCGCTTTCCCGCCGGTGCGGGCCGCGCTGCCGCTGCTGGCGTCGGCGCGCCGGGCGGGCGGGCTCCGCGCCCTGCGCACTCTGCTGCTCCCCGTCCGCACGCTCGGGGAGCAGGAGTTCGCCGGACCCGGCGGCCCGCTGCTGCTCGCCGGGTCGACGCTGCACACCGACATGTTCCCCGAGTCGACCGGCGGGGCGCTGTTCGGCTGGCTCCTCGCCATGGCCGGGCAGCGGCACGGGTGGCCGGTCCCCGAGGGCGGCGCGGGCGAGCTGACGGCTGCGCTCGTGCGGCGGCTGGAGTCGCGCGGCGGGCGCGTCCGCTGCGACGCCCCGGTCGCCTCGGTCGTCGTGCGGGACGGGCGCGCGCTCGGCGTCCGCACCGCGTCCGGCGAACCGGTGCACGCCGCGAAAGCCGTCCTCGCCGACGTGTCGGCCCCCGCCCTCTACGGCGGCCTGGTCGGCTGGTCCGACCTGCCGGCCTCGCTGCGCGCCGACATGCGCCGCTTCGTCTGGGACCACGCGACCTTCAAGGTGGACTGGGCGCTCTCCGGGCCGATCCCGTGGGCGGCGGACGGCGCCGGGCGCGCCGGGACCGTCCACCTGTCCCCCGGTCTGGACGCGATGACCGACTACAGCGCGCAGCTCGCCACCGGGCGCGTCCCGTCCGAGCCCTTCGCGCTCCTCGGCCAGATGACGACCGCCGACCCCGCCCGCTCCCCCGCCGGAACCGAGTCGGTCTGGGCCTACACCCACGTCCCGCACCGGGTGAAGGCCGACGCAGGGCCGGACGGGATCACCGGCGTCTGGGACGGGCGCGAGCGCGCCGCCATGGCGCGCCGCCTCGAGGACGTCGTGGAACGCCTCGCCCCGGGCTTCCGCTCCCGCGTCCTCGACCGCCGCGTCACCGCGCCGCCCGCGTTCCAGGACCACGACGCCAACCTGCGCGGCGGCGCGCTCAACGGCGGCACCGCGATGCTCCACCAGCAACTGGTGTTCCGGCCCGTTCCCGGCCTCGGGCGCCCCGAGACCCCGGTCGCGGGCCTCTACCTGGCATCGGCCTCCGCGCACCCGGGCGGCGGCGTGCACGGCGCGTGCGGCGCCAACGCGGCCCGTGCCGCCCTGGCCCACGCCGGTCCGGCGGGGCGCCTGCTCACCCCGGCGCTCGGCGCGGTGTAGCGCCTCCTCGCCCCCTGACCGGGGGGAGGAGGCGCGGCAGGGCGGGGGTGTCAGGCGGCCGCGGCCTGCTCCGCCGAGAGCGGCTCCGCCACGTCCTCCAGGGAGCGCTGCGCGGCCTCGACGCCGATGGCCAGCTCCACCAGCCCGGCGGCGATCATCAGCCCGGCGCCCAGGTAGTAGCCGTTCACGACGTTCGCCACCTTCTCGGTCTCCACCAGGCGGCCGAACAGCGCCGGCCCGATCACGCCGCCGAGGCCCGTCCCGACCGCGTAGAACGCGGCGATCGCCATCGCCCGGGTCTCCATCGGGAAGATCTCGCTGACCGTGAGGTAGGCCGACGACGCGCCGGCGGAGGCGAAGAAGAACACCGCGCACCAGCAGGCCGTCAGCGTCCAGGCGTCGAGCAGGTCCGCGCGGAACAGCAGTCCTGTCCCGATCAGCAGCACGCCGGAGGCCACGTAGGACGCCGTGACCATCGTCCTTCGGCCGACCGTGTCGAACAGCTTGCCGAGGAAGAACGCGCCCAGGAAGTTGCCGATGCCGATCGGGATCAGGTAGTAGCCGACCTTGGCGTCGGGGACGTCGAAGAACGTGCTGAGCACGAGCGCGTAGGTGAAGTACACGGCGTTGTAGAGGAACGCCTGCCCGATGAAGAGGGAGAGGCCGAGGACCGTCCGGCGCGGGTAGCGGCGCACGGCCGTCGAGGCGATCTCCCCGAACGAGACGACGCGGCGCTGCCGGACCCGGATGCTTCGCCGAGGGTCCTCCAGCGGTTCGCCGGTCTCCTCGGTGATCTCCCGTTCGATGCCGCTCACCACGCGCTCGGCCTTGTCCTCCCGCCCGTGGATGAACAGCCAGCGCGGGCTCTCCGGGACCATGCGGCGGACGAACAGCACGCCGAGGCCGAGGAGGGCGCCGAGCGCGAACAGGGCCCGCCAGCCGAGGTCCTCGGGGACGAGGTCGCCGTTCAGCACCGGGATCGACAGCGCCGCCGCGATGGACGTCCCGATCCAGAACGAGCCGTTCACCACCACGTCCACCCGGCCCCGCACCCGTGCCGGGATCAGCTCGTCGATCGCCGAGTTGATGGCGGCGTACTCGCCGCCGATGCCGGCCCCCGTGAGGAACCGGCAGGCGTAGAACCACATCGGGTTGAACGAGAACGCGGTCGCGACCGTCGCCGTCAGGTACAGCGCCAGCGTGGCGATGAAGAGCTTCTTGCGCCCGAACCGGTCGGTCAGATGCCCGAAGAACAGGGCGCCCAGGCAGGCGCCGATCACGTAGATGGACGCGGCCAGCCCGACCTGCCCGTCGGTGAGCCCGAGTCCTCCGGAGGCGTCGGTGAGCCGCGGGCCGATGACGCCGACGACGGTCACCTCCAGGCCGTCCAGGATCCAGACCGCGCCGAGGCCGACCAGGACCGTCCAGTGCCAGCGTGACCACGGCAACCGGTCGAGCCGGGCCGGGATATCCGTTTCGATGGTTCGTTCCGCCGTCATCGACATGCATCCCTTGGTTCCCGATCTACGGCGTTTATGCCGCCTTTATGCCGTCGCCTGACCGGGAGGGTTCACCGACCGGGGGTTTCCCTGGGAGCCGGAACATGCGATTTTGGCAGGAACAAGGCCCGGCCAGCGGCCCCCGCCCCCGGCGGCCGCCGTCCCCCGGGTCCGAAACCGGCACCGGAGCGTGAGGCATGCGGATTCGCGACATCCTGCGGAGGAAGGGAGACGCGGTGGCCACGGTGCGGCCCGAGGCCACCGTGCGGGAGCTCCTCGCCGTCCTGGCGGAGCACAACATCGGGGCGGCGGTGGTCTCGTCAGACGGCGCCTCGATCGCCGGCATCGTGTCCGAGCGGGACGTGGTGCGGCGGCTACACGAGCACGGCGCGGCGCTGCTCGACCGCCCCGTCTCGGAGATCATGACCGCCGAGGTCCGCTCCTGCGGCCCCGGCGACCAGGTGGACGACCTCCGCCGCGCCATGACCGAGCACCGGTTCCGGCACGTGCCCGTCGTCGAGGACGGCCGGCTCGTCGGGATCGTCAGCATCGGCGACGTCGTCAAGAGCGCCATCGACGAGCTGGAGAGCGAGCGCGAGCACCTGGTCGACTACATCCAGCGCGCTCCCTGACGTCCGCCCGGCGCGGCGCCGGGCCCGGTCAGACGTAGGCGGGCAGCGGCCGGGCCGCCGGCGCCGCCTCGGCCTCGCGCTGGGCGAGGGCCAGCCGCCGCACCGCCAGGCGCAGCGTGTCCGGCGGCAGCACGTACGGAAGGCGCACGTAGTCCTCCAGCACGCCGTCCGCCCCGAACACCGGGCCCGCGACGACGCGGACGCCGAGCCGCTCGGACGCCTCGGCGAGCCGCGAGGCGATCGGCGCGCCGATCCTCGCCCACAGCGACATGCCCCCGTCCGGGAGCCGGAACTCCCAGCCCGGCAGCATCTCGCGCAGCGCCCCGGCGAGCGCGTCGCGGCCGCGCAGCAGGCTCGCGGCGCGCTCGGCGCGGACCTCCTCCACCCGCAGCAGCAGCTCCCGGACGATCAGCTGGTCCAGGACGGGGCTCGCCATGTCGAAGGGCTCGCGGGCCAGCACGAGGCGGCGGGCCAGCGGGGCGGTGGCGCGGATCCACCCGATCCGCAGCCCGCCCCACAGCAGCTTGGAGGCCGAGCCGATCGTGACGACCCGGCCGCCCGCGTCGAAGGAGGCCAGCGGTGGCTCGCGCGGCGCCTCGGGGTCGTGCGCGAGCTCGGCGAAGGTCTCGTCGGCGACGAGGAACGCGTCCGCGCGCCGCCCCGCGTCGACCATCCCGGCCCGGTCGCCCGCCCCCATCACGTACCCGGTCGGGTTCTGGAAGTCGGGGATCAGGTACGCCATCCGGACGGCGGCCTGCCGCATCGCGCCGGCGGCGAGCTCGACGTCCCAGCCCTCGTTGACGCCGACGGGGACGAGCCGGGCCCCGCGGCGGCGCAGCGCGCCGAGCGCGTGCGGGTAGGTGGGGCGCTCCACCATCACGGCGTCGCCCGGCTCCACCAGCAACTGGGTCAGCAGCGTGAAAGCGTGCTGCGCGCCGGTGGTGACGACGATCTGGTCGGCGCGGGTCGCGACGCCGCGCGCGGTGTAGCCGTCCGCGATGACCTGCCGCAGGCTCGCCAGCCCCGCGGGCTCGTAGCCGGGGCCCGAGCTGTAGCGGGGCAGCTCGTCGACGGCGGCGGCGACGGCCTCCTCGAAGATGGCGGGGGCGCCGGGGGTGGCGCAGCCGAGGTCGATGAACGACGGGTCGTCCGGTGCGGGGTGGGCCATGCCGTACCGGTGGCCGGCGGGGACGGCGCCGCCGTCGAGCACGCCGGGCGGCTCGGCCGACGACATGCGGACCGGCGGCAGCGCCGTCCAGCTTCCCGCGCCCTGCCTGCTCTGGACGTAGCCCTCGTCGCGGAGCCGGTCGTAGGCGGTCGTCACGGTGGTGCGGCTGACGCCGAGGGCGGCGGCCAGGTCGCGTTCGGCGGGCAGCCGCGTGCGCAGCGCGAGCCTGCCGTCCAGGACGAGGGCGCGCAACGACCGGGCCACCGCCGCGTAGACGGGGCGCTCCCCCGACACGTCTCCGAGCAGCCGGGCCAGGTGCGGGCCGCTCACATAGCGCGTGCTCATACGAGCCACTTTCCCACATTGGCTCTACCAACACCAGACCACTCCGGGGCAAGGTGGTCCGAAACGATGGCCGACAGTGGATGGGAAGCTCGAAATGGCCTTGATGGTGCGCCGCTTGGTGCAGCTCTACGTTGGATTGGCCTTGTACGGGCTCGGAATCGCCCTCCAGGTCTCGTCCGGCCTGGGCAACGACCCCTGGGACGTCTTCCACCAGGGGCTCTCACGGCGCTTCGGCCTGTCGATGGGCGCCTGGATCATCATCACGGGCGCGGTCGTGATGCTCGCGTGGATCCCGATGCGGCAGCGGCCCGGGATCGGGACCGTCAGCAACGTCGTCCTCATCGGCGTCTTCGCCGACCTGTTCCTGTGGCTGCTGCCCGCCCCCGACGCGCCCGCCGGACGCTGGGCCTTCCTGATCGCCGCCGTGCTCGTGGGCGGCTTCGCCACCGGCTGCTACATCGGCGCCGGCCTCGGCCCGGGCCCCCGGGACGGGCTGATGACCGGGCTCGCGGCGCGCGGCCACTCGATCCGGGTGGTCCGGACGGCGATCGAGCTGGCCGTGCTGGCCATCGGCTGGCTGCTCGGCGGCACCGTCGGTGTTGGAACGGTCCTCTACGCCGTGGCGATCGGGCCCCTCACGCACGTCCTGCTGCCCCGGCTGACCGTGGGGGCCCGCACGCCCGCACCGGCGCCCGAACCCGAGCCCGCCGGCGCCTGCTAGCGGCGGAACAGGCGGACCGCCTGCTCGGCGACGGCGGTGAGCAGGGGCGCGGCGCCCGCCTTCAGCTCCTCAAGAGTGCGGGGGCCGTCGGCGAGGCTGAACGCGGCGGTCAGGCCGATCGCGTGCAGCTCCTCCAGCGGGCCGGCGACGCCGCCGGCCAGGGCGACGCAGGGGACTCCGCGGTCCCGTGCGAGCGCCGCGACCGCGGACACCACCTTGCCGCCGGCGCTCTGCCCGTCCACCCGTCCCTCGCCCGTGACGACGAGGTCGGCGCCGTCGAGCGCGGCGGGCAGGCCGACGGCCTCGGCGACCAGGAGGGCGCCGCCGGACGGCTCGGCGCCGAGCAGGCCGACGAGCCCGCCGCAGGTGCCGCCGGCCGCACCGGCCCCGGGCAGGTCGTGCACGCGGGGGCCGCCGCGCGCGGCGACCGCGTCGGCGAAGACGGCGAGGGCGGCGTCGAGCTCGGCGACCTGGCCGGGGGACGCTCCCTTCTGCGGGCCGAACACGGCGGCGGCGCCGTCCGGCCCGACGAGCGGGTTGGTCACGTCGCAGGCCACCCGGAACCGGGTCGCGCGGACCTCGTCCGGCACCCCGGAGTCGTCGATCGACGCCAGCCGGGCGAGCGCGGCGCCGCCCGGCGGCAGCTCCCCGCCAGCGGCGTCCAGGAAGCGGACGCCGAGGGCGCGCAGCAGCCCGGCGCCGCCGTCGGTGCTGGCGCTGCCGCCGATGCAGACCAGCACGTCGCGGGCGCCGCGCCGCACCGCGTCGGCGATCAGCTCGCCGGTGCCGGCGGTGCCGGCGTTCATCGGGTCGGGCGGGACGTCCTCGACCAGCGGCAGCCCGGACGCCGCGGCCAGCTCCACCACCGCCGAGCGCCCGTCGCCCGACAGCGCGTAGCGCGCCTTGACCGGGCGCCCCACGGGGTCGGTGGCGGCGACCTCGACAGCGTCGCCGCCGCGGGCGCTGAGGAAGCAGTCGAGGGTGCCCTCACCTCCGTCGGCCATCGGCACGGCGGTGACCCGCGCGTCGGGCGCGGCGCGCAGGACGCCCGCCTCGACGGCGGCGCACACCTGGGCGGCGGACAGGCTGCCCTTGAACGAGTCGGGGGCGATGACGACCTTCATCAGCGCTCCGCCGCCAGGGTCGCGATCACGGAGGCGAACTCCTCGGGCAGGACGAGCGTGTCTCCCTCGTAGCGGGTCTCCAGGAGGGTCAGCTCGCCGGCGCGCCACCAGTACAGGTACGGGCTGAGCGAGCCGGGGCCCTCCTCGTAGGCGCGGTGCGCCTGCGCCTGGAGCTCCGTCGCCGCCGCCACGGCCTCGCGGTAGCGCGCCCTCGGGTGGCCTTCGGCGATCCGGAGCGGGTGGGCGACGATGAGGCTGCGGTTGGGCGCGATGACCAGCGCGCCGTACGGGCCGATCGGCAGGTACTCCTCCAGCCACGCCAGGTGCGTGACGGCGTAGAACGTCCAGCCGTGCAGGACGGAGACGCGGACGCCGCCGAGGTCCTGCTCGTCCATCTGGAGCGGGCCGTCGGCGCGGACGTTGGCGCGGCCGAGCATGAACAGCGCGTCGCCCGACACCGGCCAGCCGCCCATCTCCTCGGTGGTGACCGTCCGGACGGTGGTGGGCGTGTCGACCACCACCACCTCGATCAGGCCGGGCGCGAACGGCCGGGCCGCGAGCACCCCGTTGTCGGCCTCCGCGGGGTAGATGCGGGTGCGCAGCAGGTGCTGGGCGAGGTCGAAGTCGCTGAGGTCCAGCGGCTCCTCGATCGCCGTGACGATCGTGGTCACGTGGTCGGAGACCAGCGCGGGCCAGTCGTCGCGCGGCACCAGCCGCGCGAGCTGCCGCAGGTCGCGCAGGCTGACGTGCAGCCTGCTGGCGCCCTCCAGCAGCATGATCTCGCCCGGCACCCGGCTGCACCGGTAGCCGAGGCTCTCGGCCACGAGGACGAGCAGGGAGTCGAGGGTCCCGTCGTCCCATGGATCGGGACGGGCGTGGCGGCCGCTCATCGCGCACCTCCCGGGGGCGCTTCGAGGGTGAGCGCGCCGGTGTCCGGCACGGCGGGGTGCGGATGTGCGGGGTCGTGGCCCGGCGGAGCCGGGGCGTGCAGCGCGGCGGGGGCGCCGAGCTCCAGGGTGTGCTGGCGCGGCCCGTGCCCGGCGGAGAGGCCGGCGAGGATCGGGACGCCGAGCGGGCCGAGCCGGGCGGCGAACACCGCGTCGAGCTCGGCGGGGTCGCCGCAGTCCTTCCAGGAGCCGAGCGCGAACCCGGCGGCGCCGTCGAACCAGCCGGCCTGGAGGAGCTGGACGAGCATCCGGTCGATCCGGTACGGCGCCTCGGTCACGTCCTCCAGGAAGACGATGCGGCCCGCGGCGGGCGGCGGGGCGTACGGGGTGCCGAGCACGGCGGTCAGGAGCGAGAGGGTGCCGCCGGTCAGCGTGCCCTCCGCGCGCCCGGGCCACAGCGTGCGCGTGCCGGGCAGCACGACGGGCTCGGCGCCGCCGAACAGGGCGGTGCGCAGGGACTCCAGGGAGGCGTCCGGCGCCGCCGGGTCGAGATCGGCGATCACTCCCGCGGGCATGGGGCCGAAGGACGTCGTAATCCGCAGGCGCGTTCCAAAAGCGCCGTGCAGCGCGGTGATGTCGCTGGAGCCGTGCAGGATCTTCGGCCCGCCGCCGGAGGCGGCGGACGCCTCGGTCGCGGCGCGCAGGGCGTCCCAGTCGAGACGGTCGAGGACGCGGGTGGCGCCGTAGCCGCCCCGCGCGCAGACCACCGCGCGGACCCGCGGGTCGCACCAGGCGGCCTGCAGGTCGGCGGCGCGGTCGGCGTCGGTTCCGGCCAGCCGGTGCCAGTCGCCGCGCACCGGACCCGCCGGGCCCAGGTTGACACGGTCGAGGGCGTGCTTGCCGACCACGACGTCAAGGCCGAGGTCGCGCAGGACGGCGCAGCCCGCCTCCAGCCGGGCGGGTTCGGCGGGGCCGCTGGGCGCGACCACCGCGACGCGGTCGCCGGGCCGCAACCTCGCGTACCTGCGGGCCTTCCGCGCGTGCTCGGCACCGCCGGGCGTGCCGACGGCGGGCGCGTCCGGCGACCCGTGGGCCGCCACCGCGCGGGCGCCCCCGCTGTTCAACCCGATCCCTCCTCGCACCGCGACGGATAGAGCTTGTCAGGATCCGGACGCCAGTGGAAGGGGCGACCGGTCACGACCCGCCAACAGATCATCGCCCCGTGCCGAGCGCGAGGCCGGCCAGGCGCGGCAGCGCCTCGCCGATCGGCCGGCGCAGCACCGCGTCGGCCAGCCCATCGTACGGTGTCTCCTCCGCGTTGATGATCACCAGGCGGGCGCCGTGGTCGACCGCCTCCAGGCACAGCCCGGCGGCGGGCTGCACGGTGAGCGAGGTGCCGACGGCGAGGAACAGGTCGCAGGACCGCGCGGCGGTGATCGCCGCGTCGAGGACGTCCTGGTCCAGCGCCTGGCCGAAGGAGATCGTCGCGGACTTCTGGATGCCGCCGCACTCGGCGCAGAGCGGGTCGGCCTCGCCGGCCTCGACGCGCGCGATGATCTCCGGCATCGGGGTGCGCAGCCCGCAGGACAGGCACACGGCCTCGCGCGCGGTCCCGTGGATCTCGATGACGGCGCGCTCGGAGGATCCGGCGCGCTGGTGCAGGCCGTCGATGTTCTGGGTGATCAGGGCGCGGAGCCGTCCGGCCCGCTCCAGCTCGACCAGCGCGGCGTGCGCGGCGTTCGGCTCGGCCTCCCAGACGGGGGCGTCGCGCCGGGCCCGCCAGGCGCGGCGCCGCACCTCGGGATCGGCGAGGTAGGAGCCGATCGTGGACATCGCCTCCGCCGACGGGTCGCGCGTCCAGACGCCGTTCGGACCGCGGAAGTCGGGGATCCCGCTGTCGGTGGAGATGCCGGCGCCGGTGAGCACCGTGATCGCCTCGGCCTCCGGCAGGAGGCGGGCCAGCGTGCTGGGAGCGTCCACCGCACCATGGTAGGACCAGCGCCGCACCGCCCGTCCCGGTGACGGGACGGCCCGCTCCGGTTAACGGATGGGTATCGGGCGGGTCCTTACGGAGGGTCACGGACCGACCGGCCCTCAAAAGGTGACAAACTTGGCCCGGTTATGAGGTCGACGCCGCACATCCTGGTGATCAACGGCACCAAGGTCCGCCGCCCGGTGTTCTTCCTGGGCGCGCCGCATTCGGGTGCGGAGCTGCTGGCGCGCGCGGTCAAGCGCTCCCCCGGCTTCCACCTGACCACCGGCCGGCCGGACGTCCTGCGCGTCACCTACGCCTTCGCCCGCCAGCCCTCGATCGCCGAGCGCGGGGAGGGCGCCGCCCGCGTCCTGCGGGACGCGTACGCGCAGGCGTGGCAGGTGTCGGCGCGGGCCTGCGGGGAGTGCCCGGACGAGTGCCGCGAGATGGGCGGGCTGCCGCCGCGCCCGCCCGGCGGGCCGGACGGGCCGCCCCCCGCCGCCGAGCCGCCCGGCCCGTGCGTGGAGGCGCAGGGCCTCGCCCGGTACGCCGACGCCTCCCCCGACCTGATCTACAGCGCCGACGTGCTGCTGGACGCCTTCCCCGACGCCCAGCTCGTCCAGGTGATCCGGGACGGCCGGGACGTGGTGGCCGACATGCTGGCCGACGAGCGCTGCCTGGCCTGGTTCAAGCCGGGCCTGGCCAACCTCGACACGGTGTTCCCCAACCCCTTCTTCGGCGTCGAGGACCACACGGACCGGAGCCGGTGGCCGCGCGCGGCGGCCGCCGTGAAGTGCGCCATGCGGTGGCGGGGGTCGGTGCGGCTGAGCGCGAAGCTCCGCCTCCAGGTCCCCGAGGAGCAGCTGGCCACGGTCCGCTACGAGGAGCTGGTGGCCCGGCCGCGTCGCGTCGGCGCCGACCTGGCGGAGTACCTGGACGCGCCGCTGTCGAAGTCGGCCCTGTCGGGGCTGGTGCGGGCCGGGTCGCGGGACGCCGCCGAACCGGGCGTCGGGGTGTGGCGCGAGCGCCTCACCCCGCGGCAGGCAGCGCAGGTCGAGAAGGTCGCGGGCACCGAGCTGCGGCGGCTCGGCTACCCGCTCGGCTCCGAGGCCTGAGCGGCCGCTACTCGGCCCCCAGCGGCTCGGCCCGCCGCTCCCCCTCGGGGCCCTGGTCGCGCTGGTGCGAGAACTGCGTGCGGTAGAGCTCGGCGTACAGGCCGCCCTCCAGCAGCAGCTCCTCGTGCCGGCCGCGCTCGGCGACCCGTCCGCCGTCGACCACCAGGATCTGGTCGGCCTCCCGGATCGTGGACAGCCGGTGCGCGATCACCAGCGACGTCCGGCCCGCGAGGGCGGTGCGCAGGGCCCGCTGGACGGCCGCCTCGGACTCGGAGTCCAGGTGCGCGGTCGCCTCGTCCAGGACGACCACCGCCGGGGCCTTCAGCAGCAGCCGGGCGATCGCGAGCCGCTGCTTCTCCCCGCCCGACAGCCGGTAGCCGCGGTCGCCGACGACGGTGTCCAGGCCCTCGGGCATCTCGGCGACGAGGCCGCCGATGTGCGCGGCCTCCAGCGCGGCGAGGATCTCCTCGTCGGAGGCGTCCGGGCGGGCGTAGCGCATGTTCTCGCGGATCGAGTCGTGGAACAGGTGCGCGTCCTGGCTGACGACGCCGATCTCGGCGCGCAGCGACTCGAGCGTGACGTCGCGGACGTCGACGCCGCCGATCCGGACCGCGCCGGCGGACACGTCGTACAGCCGCGACACCAGGTGCGTGATCGTCGACTTGCCCGCGCCGGACGGCCCGACGAGCGCGACCAGCTGCCCCGGCGCGGCGGTGAAGTCGACGTCGTGCAGCACCTCGCGGCCGGGCGCGGTGTCGGTGCGGGCGATCGACTCCAGCGAGGCGAGCGAGACCTCGTCCGCCGACGGGTAGGCGAACCGGACGTGGTCGAACTCGATCGACGGCGCCTTCGACGGCGCCGGGCCCGAGCCGTTGCCGGACGGCGCGCGGGCCTCGGCCAGCTCCCGGGCGCCGTCGCGGTCGCGGACCAGCGGCTTCAGGTCGAGCACCTCGAACACGCGGTCGAAGCTGACGAGCGCGGTCATCACGTCCACGTGCACGTTGGACAGCGCGGTCAGCGGCCCGTACATCCGGGTCAGCAGGGTGGCGAGCGCGACGAGCGTGCCGAGCTGGAAGGTGCCGTCCACCACCAGGTAGCCGCCGACGCCGTAGACCATGGCGGTGGCCAGCGCGGCGACCAGGGTCAGCGCGGTGAAGAAGACCCGCCCGTACATGGCGGCGACGACGCCGACGTCGCGGACGCGGGCGGCGCGGCCGGAGAAGTTCCGCTCCTCCTCGGCCGGACGGCCGTAGAGCTTGGCGAGCATGGCCCCGGCGACGTTGAACCGCTCGGTCATCAGCGAGCCCATCTCGGCGTCCAGCACCATCTGCTCGCGGCTGACCCGCTGCAGCCGCCTGCCGACCCACTTGGCCGGCAGGATGAAGATCGGGAGCAGCAGGAGCGCGATCACCGTGACCTGCCAGGACAGGATGAGCATCGTCACCAGCACCAGGACCAGGCTGATCACGTTGGACACCACCGAGGACAGGGTGGTGGTGAGGGCGCGCTGCGCGCCGATGACGTCGTTGTTGAGGCGGCTGACGAGCGAGCCCGTCTGCGCCCGCATGAAGAACGCGACGGGCTGGCGCTGGACGTGCGCGAAGACCTGGCTGCGCAGGTCGTAGATGAGCCCCTCGCCGATGCGCGCCGAGTACCAGCGCTGCGCGAGGCCGAGCACGGCCTCCACCAGGGCGAGCCCGGCGACGGCGGCGGCGAGCCAGAGCACGATGTCCGACCGGCCCGGCACGATGCCTCGGTCGATGATCCCCTTGAGCAGCAGCGGGTTGGCGACGACGATCAGCGCGGCCAGCGAGTTCAGCGTGAGGAAGACCACCAGCTCGCGGACGTAGGGCCGGGCGTAGCCCGCGATCCGCCCCACGGTGCCGGGCGCCAGCTTCTGCCGGGTGACGGAGCTGTCCTTGCGGAAGGACGCCATCACCTGCCAGCCGTTGCCCGACATTCCCGGCATTCCCACGAGCGCCTCCGGTAGAGCGTCGACGTAATCAAGTAAGCATCTCAGTATCCGGCGTGGACAACGCGCCCCCGCCCGCCCGTCTTCCCGGCTCCGCTCACGGCGTAACACGCCTCTGGACAAGCCGCTCCCGGGGTGTAACCGTGATCTCCACTTCCCGGCTCACACCCCCCAGGAGCCCCGATGAGACGACGCCTCACCGGCGGCGCCGGCGTGATCACCCTCACCGCCGCGCTCGCCGCCGCCCCCGCGCTGCCCGCCGCGGCGGCCGGACCCACCAGGTCCGCGCCCCGGCCACCGGGCGCCCACCAGGTCACGGTGCGGAACGGGGAGACGCAGCCCGTGTTCTCCCGCGCCGACGCCGTCACCCAGACCGTGAACATCGAGACCACGGCCGACAGCGACCGCGACGGCGTGCGGGACCGCGTGCAACTGCGGATCATGCGTCCCAGGGAGACCGACACCGCCGGCCTCAAGGTCCCGACGATCCTCGAGCCGAGCCCGTACTGGGCCGGGATCAACGACGTCCCGAACCACCCCGTCGACATCGGCGACGCCGGGGCCCGCTCGCTCACCACCACGCGGCGCGACCTGGCCGAGGTCTTCCCCGGCTACTACGACAACTACTTCCTGCCGCGCGGCTACGCCGTCGCCGACCTGGACAGCATCGGGACGGGCGGCTCGACCGGCTGCCCGACCTCCGGGGACCGCAGCGAGCAGGCGGGCGCGAAGGCCGCCGTGGACTGGCTCAACGGGCGGGCCCGGGGCTGGGCGCCGGACGGCGCGCCGGTGAAGGCGACCTGGTCCACCGGGAACGTCGGCATGATCGGCCAGTCCTACAACGGGACGCTGCCGAACATGGCCGCCGCCACCGGCGTCGAGGGCCTGAAGGCCATCGTCCCGATCGCGGGCATCTCCAGCTGGTACGACTACTACCGCGCGGGCGGCGGCGTGGTCGCGCCCGGCGGCTACCAGGGCGAGGACCTGGACGTCCTGGCCAAGGCCGTGCTGACCCGCAGGGACCCCGAGGTCTGCGCCAAGATCATCGAGGACATCGAGGCGGCCCAGGACCGCGAGACCGGCGACTACTCCGAGGTGTGGGCCGAGCGCGACTACGTCGGGCAGGCGCGGAGGGTGCGGGCCGCCGTCATGGTCGTGCACGGGCTCAACGACTGGAACGTCAAGCTCAAGCACTTCGTGCAGTGGTGGAACGCGCTGAAGGAAGCGGGCGTGCCGCGCAAGCTGTGGCTCCACCAGGGCAACCACTCCACGCCGTTCCGCTGGCGGGTCGAGGAGTGGCTGCGCCAGACGCTGCACTGGTTCGACCGCTACCTGTACGGCGTCCGCAACGGGATCGAGCACGAGCCGCGCGTCGACGTCCAGCACGCGGACGGGACGTGGGAGACGGCGAAGGACTGGCCCGTCCCCGGCACCCGCACCGTCCCGGTCAGCCTCAACGCGGGCCCGTCCGGGCAGCCGGGCGCCCTCGGCCTCAGGCCCCGGCCCGGCCCGGCGCAGTCGTTCACGGACGCGGGCAAGACCCGGACGGCCGAGCAGCTCCTCGCGAACGAGGACCGGCCCGACCCGAACCGGCTCGCCTACCTGACCGGGCCGCTGACGCGGCCCGTCCGGGTGGACGGCATCCCCTCGGTCTCGCTGCGGGCCTCGCTCGACGGCCGCTCGCCGTACCTGACGGCGCTGCTGGTCGACTACGGCACTGACACCCGGCCCACGGGCGCGCGCGTCAGCACCGGCGAGGAGGTCTGCTACGGCCAGAGCGTGCCGGGCGACTCCGGCTGCACGGTCCGGCAGGCGCTGCACACCGAGACCGCCCCCTACAAGATCATCACGCGGGGGTGGCTGGACGCGCGGAACCGGCACGACTTCGGCCGGACCGAGCCGATCGAGGCCGGGCGGACCTACGCCTTCCGATGGAACCTCGAACCGACCGACTACACGGTGAAGGCCGGCCACCGGCTCGGCGTGATCCTTCTGTCCACCGACTACGACTACACGCTCCGCTACCCGGCGGGGACGAAGGTCGAAGTGCGGCCGGGCGTCAGCAGGGTGCTGCTGCCGCTGGCGCCGGGCGGCCGGGAGTCGCTCCGGTAGCGCGGCGCGGCGGGCCGGGGGGCGAGGGGCGACTCTCCCCTGGCCCGCCCGCTCACGAGCCGAAGACCTCGCGGAGGCGGCCGATCTGCTCGCGGCGCTCGGCGGCGCACTGCTCTTCGAGGGTGTTCTCCGCGGCCTGCCACAGCAGCCGCTTGGTGGCCGCGGCCGCGCCCGGGTTCACCGCGAGCAGGGCGGCCGCCAGATCGCGGACGGCGCCGTCCAGGCCGTCGCGCGGGACGACGGTCTCGGCGAGGCCGATCCGGGCCGCCTCGTCGGCGAGGACCGTCCGGGCGGTGAGGCACAGCTCCAGCGCCCGCCCGATCCCCACGATCTCGACCAGCGGCTTGGTGCCGGTCAGGTCCGGGACGAGCCCGAGCGCGGGCTCCTTCATGCAGAACTTCGCGTCCTCGGCGACCACGCGGATGTCGCAGGCCAGCGCGAGCTGGAAGCCGGCGCCGATGGCGTGGCCGTGCACCGCCGCGACGGAGACGATGTCGGGGCGCCGCAGCCAGGTGTAGCCCTCCTGCAGCTCGGCGATGAAGCGGTCGGTTCCCTCGGAGTCGGCGCCGTCGGTGAACCCCTCGCCGCCTCCCCCGCCGGAGAACATGCCGAGGTCGATGCCCGCCGAGAACGAGGGGCCCTCGCCCCGCAGGACGACGACGCGCACGTCCGCGGGCAGGGAGCGCCCGATCGCGGCGAGCCCGCGCCAGGTCGCGAACGTCATGGCGTTGCGCCGCTCGGGCCGGTTCAGGGTGACGGTCGCGACCGCGCCGTCCACGTCCAGCCGCAGGCCCGCCTCGTCGAGGCCGGGCGGGGCGTGCTCCGCCGTCTCCGGCGCCGTGGCCGTTTCCGGCCTGCCGGCCGTGGTCGCGTCCCCCATGGGTCTTCCTTCCGATGAGCGTTCGGGTCCCGTCCCGCCGTCCACGGGGCGGGACCCGCATCCTGTCCGTCGCCGCGACCGAACCTTACTCGGTCGGTCGCGGCGCCGGGTCAGGCGGTGCGCTCATCCGGGGGCCGGTGTCCGGTCAGGACTTCTTGCCCCGGGTCGCGCCACCGCGACCGCGCAGGTTGACGCCGGACTCGGTCAGAATCCGGTGGATGAAACCGTACGAGCGGCCGGTGGCGGCTGCCAGGGCGCGGATGCTCTCGCCGGAGTCGTACCTCTTCTTCAGGTCCGCCGCCAGCTTGTCGCGCTCGGCACCGGTCACGCGGGTGCCCTTCTTCAGGGTCTCGGCCACGAGTACCTCCCGTAGTGATGTGGTGACCGCTGCGTTATCCCCCGCCATGATCAGTCATTCCCGCCGGTTCGGCTACCCACTCGGCCAGAAAAGATCTGCGGAAGTCACTCCGCAGGTCACGCGAGGGCCACCAGATCGGCAAACTCGTCACTCCAGATGTCTTCCACACCATCTGGCAGCAAAATCACTCTTTCCGGTGCGAGCGCCTCCACCGCGCCCTCGTCGTGGGTCACCAGGACGATCGCTCCGGCGAACGTCCGCAGCGCGGCGAGGATCTCCTCGCGGCTCGCCGGGTCGAGGTTGTTGGTGGGCTCGTCCAGCAGCAGCACGTTGGCGCTGGAGACCACGAGCATCGCCAGTGCCAGCCGGGTCTTCTCGCCGCCGGACAGCACCCCGGCGGGCTTGTCGACGTCGTCGCCGGAGAACAGGAACGACCCGAGGATCTTGCGGACCTCGACCGGCGCCATGCCGGGCGCGGCGGACTGCATGTTCTCCAGGACGGACCGCTCGACCTCCAGCGTCTCGTGCTCCTGCGCGTAGTAGCCGATCCGCAGCCCGTGACCGGCCACGACCGTCCCGGTGTCGGCCTTGTCGACCCCGGCCAGCAGGCGCAGGAGGGTGGTCTTCCCGGCGCCGTTCAGCCCCAGGATGACGACCCGGCTGCCGCGGTCGATGGCCAGGTCGACGTCGGTGAATATCTCCAAAGATCCGTACGATTTCGACAAACCCTCCGCGGTGAGGGGGGTTTTGCCGCAGGGAGCCGGGTCCGGGAAGCGAATTTTGGCCACCTTGTCGGCCTGCCGCTCGCCCTCGACGCCCGCGAGCAGCTGCCGCGCCCGCCGGTCCATCTGCTGGGCCGCCTTGGCCTTGGTGGCCTTGGCCCGCATCTTGTCGGCCTGCGACAGCAGCGTCGACGCCTGCCGCTGCGCGTTCGCCGACTCGCGCTTGCGGCGCCGCTCGTCGGTCTCGCGCTGGTCGAGGTACTTCTTCCAGCCGACGTTGTAGATGTCGATCACGCTGCGGTTGGCGTCCAGGTGGAACACCCGGTTGACCACCGCGTCCAGCAGCTCCACGTCGTGGCTGATGACGACCAGGCCGCCCTGGTGGCCCTTGAGGAAGTCGCGCAGCCAGACGATCGAGTCGGCGTCCAGGTGGTTGGTGGGCTCGTCCAGCAGCAGCGTGTCGGCGCCGGAGAACAGGATCCGGGCCAGCTCGACGCGCCGCCGCTGGCCGCCCGACAGCGTGCCGAGCGGCTGGGTCAGCACCCGGTCCGGCAGCCCGAGGCTGGAGGCGATCGAGGCGGCCTCGGCCTCCGCGCTGTAGCCGCCGAGGACGTGCAGCCGCTCCTCCAGCCGCCCGTACCGGCGGACGGCCTTGTCGCGCCCGGCTCCGGTCGCGGTCGCCATCGCCTCCTCGGCGGCGCGCAGCTCGCGGATCACCTCGTCCAGCCCGCGGGCCGACAGGATCCGGTCGCGGGCCAGCTCGTCGAGGTCGACGCCGCGGGGGTCCTGCGGCAGGTAGCCGATGGTCCCGGAGGAGGTCACGGCGCCCTGGGCGGGCAGCGCCTCCCCCGCCAGCACCTTGGTGAGGGTGGTCTTGCCGGCGCCGTTGCGGCCGACGAAGCCGACCCGGTCGCCGGGGTTGACCCGGAAGCTGGCGGCCTCGATCAGCAGCCGGGCCCCGGCGCGCAGCTCGATGTCTTTCGCGATGATCACAGTGACAGGGCTCCCCTGACGGACGGCTCGGTGGACAGGCACGAAGAAGCGCGCCGCGCGGTCCTGTGACCGGGGCGCGCTGGGCGGCCTGTCAGTTCGGGAGCGGAACCATTCGCCCAGTGTACGTGAAGCCGGGCCGTTCCCGGCCATCGCGGAGCGCGCCCGGACGCTCGATGTGTAGACGCCGAGGGTGCGGCCAGGATGGGAAGTGGCGGCGCGTGCGACGGGACGACACCGGGGCCTCGGTCCCCAGCACGGAGGAGTGTGAGGCAGATGACCCACGTCACGGGCAACGCGCCGGAAGGGACGCCCAACTGGCTGGACCTCGGCGTCCCCGATCTCGACAGGGCCAAGACGTTCTACGGGACCCTGCTGGGCTGGCAGTTCCAGGACGCCGGGCCGGAGGCGGGCCACTACAACATGTGCAACCTGCGCGGCGAGCCCGTCGCCGGGATGATGCAGAACCCCGAGGGCGAGCCCGACGTGTTCTGGTGGAGCGTCTACTTCGCCGCGGACGACTGCGACGCGCTGGTCAAGCGCGCCACCGACGGGGGCGGGGAGGTCGTGGTCGCGCCCATGGACGTGATGGACCTCGGCCGCATGGCCGTCCTGCGCGACCCGCAGGGCGCGCACTTCGGCCTGTGGCAGGGCCGCTCCCACTTCGGCTCGCGGATCGTCAACGTCCCGGGCTCGTTCGTCTGGAACGAGCTCGTCACGCGCGACTCGGCCGCGGCCGGCGAGTTCTACAAGGCGGTGTTCGGCTACGAACTGGAGCCGATGCCGGGCGACATGGACTACACCGTCCTGAAGCGGGCGGGCGACGGGCGGTACATCGGCGGCGTTCTCGGCGGATCCGAGATCGTCCTCGGCGGCGGCGACCGCCCCGCGTCGTCCTGGACGACGTACTTCGCGGTCGACGACGCCGACGAGGCGGTGCGCAGGGTCCGCGCGGGCGGCGGCACCGTCGACTCCGAGCCGCAGGACACCCCGTACGGGCGGTCGGCGGACGTCCGCGACCCCTTCGGGGTCCCGTTCCACGTGATGAGGCCGGCGCAGGAGCCGCAGTCCTGATCGGGCGGGCCGGGGGCCGGACGCGCTCCGTCCGGCCCCCGGCCGCGGTCAGCCCTGGCGCTCGGAGGCGAGCCGCTGCGTGATCGTGTGCTGGAGGCGCTGGAGGCCGGACGTGCCGACCAGCCCGATCTGGCCTTCGAGGTCGCGCAGCAGGACGTCCTCGTTCATCACGACCTCCGACGACTGCATCATCACGGTGCCCTGGCCGGTGAAGTCGAACTGGTGCTCCTCGCCGGACGAGCCGCCGATGCCGAAGACCATCCGGGCGGCGCCGAACGCGCCCCGCATGTAGGAGTGGTCGTAGTGGTGGCAGGGCGACGGGCAGTCGGCCCAGCCGAGCAGCGCCTGCGGGTCGACGCGGATCGGCGGCTCGACGAAGTGCACGGGCCCGTTGGAGGCGGCGACGAACCGCCCCGTGCCGATCAGGGTCAGGAACCCGGGGATGATCGACTGCTTCAGCTCCAGGCCCGGCTCGAAGGCGAGCAGGTTCCCCGCCCGGACGGTGAGGTTGCCCTTCTCCAGGTCGAAGGAGTTGACGTCGAACCCGCGGTCGGCGAGGACGAGCTTGCCCTGGCCCTGCGCGACGATCCAGTCCTGCGCGTACAGCGGGGAGTTAAAGGTGTGCGCGACGAGGGAGTCCAGCGGGCCGGCCGACAGCGCCTCGAACCTGATCTGCCCGTAGTAGGCGATCATCTTGCCCTTCTGCGCGAACCACTGCCCGTTGAGGTCGACGCTGAAGGCGTAGGGGTTGACGTTGTCGTTGGACGGCAGGGTCGTGGGGTTCCAGGTCCGCGTCCCGAACGTGCTCACGGTCAGATCTTCCTCTCGCTGGCCTGGACGTAGACGACGCCGGAGCCGCTCAGCTCCAGTTGGAAGCCCTCGCCGGAGCCGCGCCCGATCAGGTCGCGCAGCCCCACCGCCGTGGTGAGCTTGTTCTGCACCTGGCCGCGGTGGGCCACGTACGCCTGCGGGTCGACGTGGACCGGGCGCTGCGGGGTGATCGGCAGCTCCATCACGCCGCCGTGCGACAGCAGCGCGCACGCGCCGTGCCCGGTGAGCGTCGTGGTGAACAGGCCCTGCCCGGTGACCGCGCCGCGCACGATGCCGCGCACGCCGCCCTGCTCGCCCATGAACATGGTTCCGACCTGCAGGGTCGTGTCGTGCACCAGCAGCCGGTCGGCCTCGGCGTACAGGGTGTCGGCGCCGTTCAGCTCGACGACGGACACGTGCAGCCCGCCGTGGCCGAACATGACGCTGCCCTGGCCGGTGACGTGCATCATCGCGCTGTGCTCGCCGGCGACGGCGCGCCCGAGCGCGCCGCCGATGCCCTGCCCCGCCGTGGCGGTCGGGGCGAACGACACCGCGCCGGTGTAGGCCAGCATGGCGCCGCGCTTGCTGTAGACCTCCTGCCCCGGTCCGATCCGGACCTGGAGCATCTTGGAGTTGATCGACTCGTAGCCGGGCATCAGATCTCCAGAATCCCGCCGCGCTCGGCCGGCTGGACGTAGACCAGCCCGTGCCCCTGGTACCGGAACTGCACGCTCTCCCCCGATCCCTGGCCGATCACCGTCCGCCAGTTGACGTCGGTGACCACGTCCTGCTGGAGCTGCCCGTGGTGGCAGACGTAGGCGTGCGGGTCGACGCACAGCGGCGTCTGCGGCGTCACCTCCAGCGCGATGGCCGGCCCCTGCGACAGGACCGCCACCGTCCCGTGCCCGTCGACCTTGGTGGTGGCGAGGCCCTGGCCGGTGCCCATCCCCCGCAGCCCCACGAACTGCACGCCCGTGTTCAGGCTCCCGTCGAGCGCCAGAAGGCTCTCCGACTCCACGAAAAGGGTGTCGCCCGTGAGCTGGACGAGCGTCACCTCCGTCGCCTCGCTCGCCAGGTAGACCGTCCCCTGCCCCGTGATCTCCATGAGGGTCATGCCCTCGCCGGCGATCCTGCGCTTGAGGGCGCCGCGCAGGCCCTCGCCGCCCGTCATGCCCTGCCGCTTGAACGCCATCTGGCCCTCGTAGGCCACCATCGAGCCGTTCAGCGCGCGGATCGTCTCGCCGCCGAGGTCGACGGCGAGCATCTTCGAGCCGTTCATTCGAAATTGCGCCACGAAGCGAGAAGATACCGCCCGGCGCGTTGCCGGTCCGCCCGGTGCGCCGATCGGCAAGGATGAGCACATGTGGATCGCTCCCGAACGCCGCAGTCTCAGCCGGTGGGCAGTCCCAGGGCTCGTCCTGGGCGCCGGTGTGGTGGTCGGGGCCGTGCTGGCCGCCGACGGGCGGTCCGGCACGGCCCTCATCGCGCTGGCCGCGCTGGCCGGGTACGCGGCGTACCTCGCCTACCGGCGCAACGAGCCGGCGCTGCCGCTCAGTGAGGGGTTCGGGTCCGGCACCCGGGCCCGCGCCCACCTGCGGGCCGCCGCCATGACGGGCGACGTGCTGACCGTCGCGGTCGTCGGCGGCCTCGTGGTGCAGGCCCTGCGCGGCGCCGACATCACCGCCTACGTGTGGCTGGCGGCCGTCGCCGGCGTGACGTACCTGCTGTCGGCGGTCGCCAGCGGCCGCGGGCTGTGACCGGCGGCCGCGGGCGGTGACCGGTGGCCGCCCGGCCGGGTGAGCTGCGGGAATAGTGGGTTAACTTCTCCTGACAAAAGCGGTTTCGCCGGTCGCCGGGCGGCATGATGCGCCTGTGTCCGCCTCCGACACCCTCGATGCGCTCGTCCCGGCCCGGGCCGTGTTCCACCCCGTGGTCGACCTCGGCACGGGCGCCGTCGTCGCCGTCGAGGCGCACGCCGCCCCGGCCGGCGAGTCCGGCCGGCCCGGCGGCCCTGTGCGGCCCGACCCCGCGTCCGGGGACGTGCGGCGCGCGGTCGACGCCGCGCGCGCGGCCGCCGAGCTGCGCACGCCGCTGCCGCTGCAGATCGGGCTGCGCGCCGAGACCCTCGCGAGCGGCGCGGACCTGCTGGGCGGGCTGCACCGCGGCCTCGGCGAGACCGGGCGGCGCCCGCAGGAGATCATCCTGTGCGTCGGCGGGGGCTTCGCGCCCGCCCGGCGCCCGGCCGTCGCCGCCGCGCTGTCGGCGCTGCGCCGCGCCGGATACCTCGTCGGGCTGTCCGGCCTCGGCTCCGCGCACACCCCGCTCGACCTGCTGGTCGACGGCGCCTCCTACCTGCTCAAGCTCGATCCCGGGCTGGCCCGGACGGCGGCCGCCGACCCGCGCCGCGCGGCGCTCGTGGCGAGCCTCGTCGAGCTCGCGCACCGGCTGGAGACCCATGTGCTCGCGCCCGGCATGACGACGCCCGACCAGGTGATGCACCTGCGGGAGGCCGGCGTCCGGCTCGTCCAGGGTCCGGCCCTCGCGCCGCCGGACTGGCGCCCGGGAATGCCGGTGAGCATCCCGGTCACGGGCGGGCACGAGCCGCCCGCCCGGCCCGGCGCCGGGCTCGGGCCGCGGGTGTCAGAGTTCACCCTCCCCGCGGTGACGCTGCCGCTGACGGCGACCGCCGGCGAGGTGCTCACCGTGCTCAACGCCGAGACCGGCGCCACCAGCGTCGTCCTGGTGGACGAGCGGCAGCGGCCGAGCTTCACCGTGGACCGGACGCGCTTCCTGCTCCAGCTGTCGGGCGCCTACGGGCACGCCCTGCACGCGCGCCGGCCCGCCGCGCGGCTCGCCGACCCGCCGCGGCCGGTCCCGCGCACCGTCCCGGCGATCGCCGCGCTGCGGGCCGCCGGCGCCGAGGACGAGCGCGTCTACGACGACCTGGTCGTGGTGGACGAGGTCGGCCGCTGCCTCGGCATCGTCCGGGTGGCCGACCTGATCCGGGCCATGTCGCGCTGAGACCGCCGCTGAGGGCCTAGACCGTCCCGGATGATCCATTATGTGGATCAAGGCCGGAGAATCCCGTGACGGCCGTCTCCTGGGCGAGGATGGCCGCCTGGACCCGGCTGCCGAGCCCGAGCTTGGCGAGGATCCGGCTCACGTGCGTCTTGGTGGTCGTCTCGGCCATGGCGAGCCGGGCCGCGATCTGCCCGTTCGACAGGCCCTCACCGAGGCAGGCGAACACCTCGCGCTCGCGCGGCGTCAGCTCCGCCAGCCCCGGCGCCTCCGCCGGGGCCGCCGGCCGGGCCGCGAAGGCGCCGATCAGCCGGCGGGTGACCCGGGGAGCGATGATCCCCTCGCCCGCGGCGACCGTCCGGACGGCCTCCACCAGCCTGTCGGCGTCGACGTCCTTGAGCAGGAACCCGGCGGCGCCCGCCCGCAGCGCCCCGAACACGTACTCGTCCATGTCGAAGGTCGTCAGCACCAGGACGTCGGTGAACGCGGAGATCCGCCGGGTGGCGGCGATGCCGTCCAGGCGGGGCATGCGGACGTCCATGAGCACCACGTCGGGCCGCAGCTCGCCGGCCAGCTCCACCGCCCGCACCCCGTCGGCGGCCTCGCCGACCACCCGCACGTCCGGCGCGGCGCCGAGGATCAGCACCAGCCCCGCCCGCACCGCCGCCTGGTCGTCGGCGACCAGCACCTCGATCGCACCGTCCCGCGCCGTGCTCACGCCGCCCCGCCCAGCGAGTCGACGGGCAGCGCGTCGACGGGCAGTTCGGCGTGCACCCGCCACCGGCCGCCGTCCGGCCCGGCGGCGAACCTCCCGGCGAGCATCACGGCGCGCTCGCGCATCCCCACCAGGCCGCTGCCGGTGCCGGGCAGCCGGGAGCCGTCCCGGCCGAGCGGGCTCACCACGTCGATCACCACGTGCCCGCCCGCGTACTCCACCCGCACGTCGGCGCGTCCCGCCCCGGCGTGCTTCAGCGCGTTCGTCAGCGCCTCCTGGACGATCCGGTAGGCGGCCAGCTCGACCGCCGCCGGCAGCTCCGGCCGCTCCCCGGCGACCTCCAGCCGCGCCGAGAGGTCGGACCGCGCGGTGTGCCGGACGAGCCGGTCCAGCTCCGCCAGCCGCGGCCGTGCCGCCGGGTCCGCGCCGTCGCCCTCGCGCAGCAGCCCGATCATCCGCCGCATCTCGGCGAGGCCCTGCACGCTGTTCTCCCGGATGACCTCCATCGCCCGGTTCACCGCCTCCCGGTCCATGCCCGGCACCTTCAGCACGGCCGAGGAGTGCAGCGCGACCGCGCTCAGGTGGTTGGCGATCACGTCGTGCAGCTCGCGGGCCATCCGGGCGCGCTCGGCGGCCACGGCGGCCCGCCGGTCCATCTCGGCCAGCCGCGCCACCTGCTCGGCGCGCTCCCGCTCGGCCTCCGAACGCGCCCGCTCGGCCTCGGCGCGGGCCCGG
>NZ_JBFARL010000129.1:0-24149 GCF_040674655.1 Actinomadura sp. NPDC049753
CACCGCACGTCGCGCGGCATCTCCGGCACCCGGCTGACCTACGCGCGCCACCCGTTCGACGTCGTCGTGGGGTCAGTCCTTGACGATCTGGGCGAGAAGCGTGATGACCGCGACGCCCACCCCGATCGGGATCGCCAGATCCGGGGCGGCGGCGGTGAGTGCGGCGGCGCCGACCGCCACAAGGACGATCACGAGGGCCCGCGTGCTGATCAGGGGGCGGGGCTCACCCTGCCTCGGTGGGACTCGCATGCCGGTTGACCTCCATCCGTGTTGGACGGTAAGGACCGAGCGGCTCCCCATCGAGACCAACGGGCCGACACCACGAGCCGCCTCGTGAATACAAGGTTCCCCCGTTGTCAACCGCCGCCGCGCGCGGCGCGCGATCACGTCCCAACCATGATCGTTTTATGGCCGGATCGTGGGACGCGGCTGGGGCGCCGCTGGGACGGCAGGCGCTTGGCGCCCGGCTCTTCCGACATGATTGCGTGATGCGCGTTATCGGGCGGGTCGGTCGGATTCTGGGGTGGGCGGCGGCCTACGTGCTCGGCCTCGCCGCGCTGGTGCTCGCCGGGGCCTGGGTGTGGTGGCAGCCGGAACCGGAGGCGCGCGGCACCGAGGCCAACGCGCTCTGGGCGCGGCACCAGTGGGTGGGGGAGCCCCACAGCGACGCCGAGTACCGGGCGCTCGGAGAGCTGCTGAAAGAGAACCGCATCACCGACGTCTTCTTCCACGCGGGACCGTTCGAGGCAGACGGCACCGTGCCCGAGGCCAAGTACCGCTACGCGCGGCAACTCCTCGCCGCCATGCGCCGGTACGCGCCGGGGGTCCGCGCGCAGGCGTACCTGGGGCAGATCCGGGTGGTGGACGGCAAGGGCGTCATCGACCTGGACGATCCCGCCGTGCGGACCCGGGTGCTCGGGATGGACGCGGCCTTCCTCGACCTGGGGTTCGACGGCATCCACTACGACTTCGAGCCGATCTACCCCGACGACCGCGCGTTCCTCACGCTCATGGACGCCACCCGCGAACTGACGCGGTCGAAGGGGAGGCTGCTGTCGGTGGCGCTGGAGCAGCAGACCCTCCTGGACGCGGCTCAGCCGGTCTACAAGGCGCTCATACCGCGCACGGGGAAGATCCACTACCCGCCGCGCCCCACGCGGGACTTCCTGCGCGCCGTCGCCGACCGCGCCGACCAGGTCGCGATCATGACCTACGACGTGTCGCTGCCCACGCGCGCCCTCGCCGGGTGGCACTTCGCCCGGCACACCCGCACGACGCTGGAGCTCATCGGCGACCGCACGACGGTCTTCATGGGCGTCCCCACCTACCGGCCCCTCATGGAGTGGGCCGAGGACCTCAGCGGCGCCCTGCGCGGCGTCCGGCGCGGAGTCGACGATCTCGAGCGGCCGCCCAGGCGCCCGTACGGCGTCGGCGTGTACGCGGACTGGACGACCAGCCCGGCCGAATGGTCACGTTACCGCGCCACCTGGCTACCCCGAGCGACAGGAAGTTTTGGCGGCTGAGAAACCCACGCCGTGACGTTCCAAAACTCGCGTTTCCCCAGGTAAAAAGGGTGGATACCCGCACAATCCCGGGGGTAGTGGAGGGTGCGGAAGGTCAAGCCTCGACAGGCGGATGGCAAAGGGAAGTGGGGACGGGCCGATGGGCACTCAGCAGTCCGCGCGGCACGACGCCGACCGTATCGGCGAACTGGCGGCCGAGTTCGCCGGGTGGCGGATCGGCCGGGGCGGGTCCGGGCAGTGGTGGGCCGTCCGGGGGAACGATCTCGTGCGCACGCACGACGTCGAGGAGCTCCGCGTCCGCCTGCATGAGATGACCGCTGGGTCACGTTATCCAACCGAGTCCGGGACGTGGCCGGACTGACCCCGTAACGCCGCATTTGCGTGCCACGATGTCGGTTGTGGGAGCCGCCGCCACGCGTACCCCCGAGCGTGTGGCGGCGGCTTCCTCCTGTTTTATCCCGTTCCGCTTCGACCTGCGGGTCCAAGTGGAACGGCCGGAACGGTACCGTTCGTTGCATGGCACCCAGCACATCCACTGACGCTCCGTTCGGACGGATGCTGACCGCCATGGTCACCCCGTTCCTGCCAGACGGCGGCGTCGACTACGACGGCGCCGCGCGCCTCGCGACCCACCTGGTCGACGAGCGGCGCCATGACGGTCTCGTCGTCAACGGGACGACAGGCGAGTCGCCCACGACGAGCGACGAAGAGAAGAGCACGCTTCTGCGCGCGGTCATCGAGGCGGTCGGCGACCGCGCCGTGATCGTCGCCGGTGCCGGGACCAACCACACCGAGCACAGCCTGAAACTCGCGCGGCAGGCCGAGGCCGCGGGCGCGCACGGCCTGCTCGTGGTCACGCCGTACTACAACAAGCCCCCGCAGGAGGGCCTCGTCCGCCACTTCACCGCGGTGGCCGACGCGACGGCGCTGCCCACCATGCTGTACGACATCCCGGGGCGCGCCGGGGTGCCGATCCACAACGACACGCTCGTGCAGCTCGCCGAGCACCCGCGGATCGTCGCCGTGAAGGACGCCAAGGGCGACCTGTTCGGCGCGTCCAGGGTGATGGCCGAGACCGACCTCGTCTGGTACTCCGGTGACGACAACCTCAACCTGCCGTGGCTGTCGGTCGGGGCGGCGGGGTTCGTCAGCGTGATCGGCCATGTCGTCGGCACCGAGCTCCATGAGATGATCGACGCATACCGCGCCGGCGAGCACGGGCGGGCGCTGGAGATCCACCGGCGGCTGCTGCCCGTGGTCGCCGCCATCATGACCCGTACGCAGGGCGCCATCGCCGTCAAGGCAGCGCTGAACCTGCTCGGCCTCCCCGGAGGCGGCCCGCTCCGCGCGCCGCTGGTGGAGGCCTCGCCGGAGTTCGCGGCGCACCTGCGCGAAGACCTCACGATAGGGGGAGTCAAAGTGCCTGAGGTCGTCATTCCGGAGGTCGCCCGGTGAGCCATCCTCACCCGGAGCTCTCGGAACCGCCCGCGCCGCCCAAGGACGGTCTGCGGATCGTCGCGCTCGGCGGGCTGGGGGAGATCGGCCGCAACATGACGGTGTTCGAGTACGGCGGACGCCTGCTCATCGTCGACTGCGGCGTGCTCTTCCCCGAGACCGAGCAGCCCGGCGTCGACCTGATACTGCCCGACTTCGAGTACATCAGGGAACGGCTGGACGACATCGAGGCCGTCATCGTCACGCACGGCCACGAGGATCACATCGGCGCCGTCCCGTACCTGCTGCGCGAGCGCCGCGACATCCCGCTGGTCGGCTCGCGGCTGTCGCTGGCGCTGCTGGAGGCCAAGCTCACCGAGCACCGCATCAAACCGGTGACCCACGTGGTCGCGGAGGGCGAGCGCCGCTCGTTCGGGCCGTTCGACTGCGAGTTCCTCGCCGTCAACCACTCCATCCCGGACGCGCTCGCCGTGGCCGTCCGCACGCCCGCCGGGCTCGTCCTGCACACCGGCGACTTCAAGATGGACCAGCTCCCGCTGGACGGCCGGCTCACCGACCTGCCCGGGTTCGCCCGGCTCGGCGCCGAGGGCATCGACCTGCTGATGTCGGACTCGACGAACGCCGAGGTGCCCGGCTTCGTCACCAGCGAGCGCAACATCGGGCCGGTCGTCGACGAGGTGTTCCGCACCGCGCAGGGGCGGCTCATCGTCGCCTGCTTCGCCTCGCACATCCACCGCGTCCAGCAGGTCCTGGACGCCGCCGTCGCCAACGGCCGCAAGGTCTGCTTCGTCGGGCGGTCCATGGTCCGCAACATGGGCGTCGCGCGCGAACTCGGCTACCTGAACGTCCCCGACGACATCATGGTCGAGCAGAAGGTGATCGACGACATCCCCGGCGACCGGCTCGTGCTGGTGTGCACCGGGTCGCAGGGCGAGCCGATGTCGGCGCTGTCGCGGATGGCCAACCGCGACCACTCGATCCGCATCACCGATCGCGACACCGTGATGCTGGCGTCGTCGCTGATCCCGGGCAACGAGAACGCGGTCAACCGCGTCATCAACGGCCTCACCCGGTGGGGCGCCCGCATCGTCCACAAGGGCAACGCGCTCGTGCACGTGTCCGGGCACGCCTCGGCCGGCGAGCTGCTGTACGTGCTCAACGTGACCAAGCCGGCGAACTTCATGCCCGTCCACGGCGAGTGGCGGCACCTGCGGGCGCACGCCAAGCTCGCCGCGCTCACCGGCGTGCCGGAGGACGGCATCGTCATCGCCGAGGACGGCGTCGTCGTCGACCTCGTGGACGGCCATGCCAAGATCGTCGGCGCGGTGCCCGCCGGGTACGTGTACGTGGACGGCCTGTCGGTCGGCGAGGTCACCGAGACCTCCCTGAAGGACCGGCGCATCCTCGGCGAGGAGGGGTTCGTCTCCATCGTCATCGGCCTCGACTCCACCTCCGGCAAGCTCGTCGCCGGCCCCGAGGTGCACGCGCGCGGCGCAGGCATCGTCAACGAGGACTTCGACGAGGTCATCGCGCGGATCGAGGACGTGCTGCGGGACGCCGCCGGCGACGGCGTGAACGACGTGCACCAGATCAGCCAGCTGATCCGGCGCACCGTCGGCAAGTGGGTCAGCGAGAACTACCGCCGCCGCCCGATGATCATTCCGGTGGTCGTCGAGGTCTAGCGGCGGCTCGGACGGAACGGGCGGCCGCGGCCGTCCGTCCGTCCGACACGCCCGCCCGCCCTCCCCGGAACCGCGAGGGTCCTTGGTTACTCTCATAACCATGGCCACACGTGCGTCTGGAGGCGCGAAAGCCTCCTCGCGTGCGGGGGGCACGGCGGCTCGCAAGCCCGCAGGTACGGCCCCCCGGAAGCGACCGAGCGGCAACTCCAAGGGGGGCCGCGGCTCGGGCCGTGGGCGCCCCCCGCAGAAGCCCGACCCGATCCCCCAGGCGGTCCTCGGGTTCTTCAAGCTCCTGTTCAAGCTGTACCTGCTGGCGGCGGTCGCGGTCGGGTCGGTGTTCCGCGCCTACGGGAACGGGGCACGCGGCCTCGACCCCGAGCACCGCCGCGACGGGCTGGGGCTGGCGCTGCTCGGTTCGTCCATCGTGCTGGCCTCCGTCACCTGGTTCCGGCCCGACGGCGTCGTCACCATCGCGCTGGAGAAGGTCGTGCGCGGCGGTCTCGGCATCATGGCGATGGTCCTGCCCGTGCTGCTGGCGCTGCTGGCGTGGCGGACGCTGCGCCACCCCGAGCATCACGAGGACACCGGCCGCATCGTCATCGGCATCACCGCGCTCGCCGCGGGCGTCCTCGGCATCCTGCACATCGCCGCCGGGGTCCCGTCCCCGGCCAAGGACATGGAGGGCGTCCGCGAGTCCGGCGGCGTGGTCGGCTGGCTCGTGTCGGCCCCGCTGGACGCGGCCCTGAGCGGGTGGGTGGCCGTTCCGCTGCTGCTGCTCCTGTCCGGGTTCGGGCTGCTGGTCGTCACCGCGACGCCGATCGCGAAGGTGCCCGAGCGGGTCGCCGACCTGTGGGCGGTGGCCACGCTGCAGAGCCGCCCCGAACGCCCGTCCGCGGAAGAGGCCGGCGAGGAGACCGCGCCGAAGAAGCGGCGCCGCAAGAGCAAGGCCGAGGACGGCGACGAGCTGGAGGTCGGCGAGCACTCCAAGCCGTACGACACGCCGCTGCTGGAGGACCAGCCGAAGAAGGCCGACCGGCCCCGCCGCGACCTCGCCGACGAACTGTTCGAGCCCGACCCGTTCGGCGCGCACGTCCCGCCCCCGGCCCCGCCCGCCGACGAGCCGATGGACGAGCACGTCGCCGGCGAGTCCATGGCCGCCGATCCGACGGCCGACCCCATGGCCGGGGAGGAGCCCGAGCCAGAGCACCACGAGGTGCGCGACCCGACGCCGGCCCCGCGCCGCACCGAGCAGCTCCCGCTGTCGTCGTCCGGCGAGATCTACGTGCTGCCCGAACCGGCGGCGCTGCGGCCCGGCAGTGTGTCCAAGCCGCGCACCAAGGCCAATGACACGGTGGTGAACGCGCTCACCGGGGTGTTGGAGCAGTTCGATATCGATGCGCAGGTCACCGGGTTCACCCGGGGGCCGACGATCACGCGGTATGAGATCGAGCTGGGTCCGGCGGTGAAGGTGGAGAAGGTCACGGCGCTGACCAAGAACATCGCCTATGCGGTGAAGAGCGCCGATGTGCGCATCATCTCGCCGATTCCCGGCAAGTCGGCGATCGGGGTGGAGATCCCCAACACCGACAAGGACATCGTCAGCCTCGGCGACGTGTTGCGGTCGCCGGCGGCGACCAACGAGCACCATCCGATGATCGTGGGGCTGGGCAAGGACGTCGAGGGGCGCACGGTGGTGGCGAACCTGGCGAAGATGCCGCACATCCTGATCGCGGGCGCGACCGGGGCCGGCAAGTCGACGTGCATCAACGGGCTCATCACCTCGATCCTGATGCGCGCGACCCCTGACGAGGTGCGGATGATCCTGGTGGACCCCAAGCGGGTCGAGCTGACGATGTACCAGGGCATCCCGCACCTGATCACCCCGATCATCACCAATCCCAAGAAGGCCGCCGAGGCGCTGGAGTGGGTGGTGGGGGAGATGGACCGCCGCTACGACGACCTGGCCGCGTCGGGGTACCGGCACATCGACGACTTCAACAAGGCGGTGAAGGCGGGCAAGCTGGTCCCGCCGCCCGGCAGCGAGCGCGTGTACGCCCCGTACCCGTACATGCTCGTCATCGTCGACGAGCTGGCCGACCTGATGATGGTCGCGCCGCGCGATGTTGAGGACTCGGTCGTGCGCATCACCCAGCTGGCCCGCGCCGCGGGGATCCACCTGGTGCTGGCGACGCAGCGTCCGTCGGTGGACGTGGTCACCGGGCTGATCAAGGCCAACGTGCCGTCCCGGCTGGCGTTCGCGACCTCCTCGCTGTCCGACAGCCGCGTCATCCTCGACCAGCCGGGCGCGGAGAAGCTCGTCGGGCAGGGCGACGCCCTGTTCCTGCCGATGGGCGCGAGCAAGCCCATGCGCATCCAGAACGCCTACGTCTCCGAGAAAGAGATCCACAGCGTCGTCGACCACTGCAAGGGGCAGATGGAGGCGAGCTACCGGGAGGACGTCGCCGCGGCCGGCGCGCCGAAGAAGGAGATCGACGAGGAGATCGGCGACGACATGGACCTGCTCGTCCAGGCGATCGAGCTGGTCGTGTCCACCCAGTTCGGGTCGACGTCGATGCTGCAGCGCAAGCTGCGCGTCGGGTTCGCCAAGGCCGGGCGGCTGATGGACCTGATGGAGAGCCGCGAGATCGTCGGCCCCAGCGAGGGCTCCAAGGCGCGGGACGTGCTGGCCAAGCCGGACGATCTTCCCGGGGTGCTCGCGGAACTGCGCGGCGGCGGCTGAGCGCGGTGCCGGAGCATTGCGGAATGATGCGAAATCTTGCCCAGTTTCGAACGTGTTGGCTGTCGCCGAACGGGCAGGCCCGTTCCTAGACTGGTTTCACAGTCGTGCGAGATCGGCCACGAGCTCCTCAGAGGAGGCCCGGCGTGAGCATCGGTGAGACCTTGGCGGAGGAGCGTCAGCGGGCCGGTCTCTCGGTGACACAGGTGAGCCTCCAGACGCGCATACGCGAGACCGTCGTCCGCGGCATGGAGGCCGACGACTTCTCCGCGTGCGGGGGCAACTTCTACGCTCGCGGCCACATCCGCAGCATCTCCCGCGTGATCGGGATCGATCCGGAGCCGCTCGTCGCCGAGTTCGACGCCGCGCACGGCGGCGCCCCGCAGCCGGTCTCGGCGGTGTCGGCGTTCGAGCCGGAGCAGCCGGTCGCGTTCCGCGAGCGCCGGTCGCCGAACTGGAGCGCCGCGATGGCGCTCGCCCTCGCGCTCGTGGTCATCTACGGGGTCGTCCAGGTGGTCGGGCACGGCGGCGGCGGCGAGCGGCGCACCGCCCGGCAGGTCGCCGGGACGCCCGCGCCGTCCACCCCGTCCGCCGCGCCGTCCGCGCCCAAGAGCAGCGCCCCGGTCGCGGAGGCGCCGCGCACCAAGGTCGAGGTGCGGGTCGAGGCGAAGCGGACGACGTGGCTGAACGTCCAGGGCGACAAGGGCAGGTCGCTGTTCAGCGGCATGATCCGCGAGGGCGACCAGAAGAGCTTCACCGCCAAGAAGAAGGTCCGGCTCGTGATCGGCGTCGGCGGCAGCGTCAACCTGACCGTCAACGGCAAGGATCTGGGCTCGCCCGGCAAGGGCAAGGGCGTCCAGCGGCTGACCTTCGACCGCGGCGACCCCGAGTCGGCCTGACCCGGGGCCCGGCAGGGCCGTGCGTTCCGCCGCGCGCCGAGACGCCCCCCGCGAGGATGCCGCGGGCCGATGGTCGGCATCGGAGCGGAGGCCCATTACCTTAGGGGCATGTCGACTCGCCGCAAGGTCTCACTCATCACGCTCGGCTGCGCCCGCAACGAGGTCGATTCCGAGGAGCTCGCCGCGCGCATCGAGGACGCGGGCTGGGACCTGGCGGACGGCGCGGACGGCGCCGACGTGGTGGTCGTCAACACCTGCGGGTTCATCGAGGCGGCCAAGAAGGACTCCATCGACACGCTGCTGGCCGCGCACGACTCCGGCGCCAAGGTCGTCGCCGCCGGGTGCATGGCCGAGCGGTACGGCAGCGAGCTGGCCGAGGCGCTGCCCGAGGCCGACGCGGTGATCGGCTTCGACGACTACACCGCGATCGGCGAGCGCCTCGACGACGTCATGGCGGGACGCGGGCGCGACGCGCACACCCCGCGCGACCGCCGCACCCTCCTGCCGATCAGCCCGGTCGAGCGCCAGCGGGCGCACGGCTCCCACGTCCCGGGGCACGGCGGGCAGGACGACCTGCCGGACGGCGTGGCGCCGGCGTCGGGTCCGCGGGTGCTGCGGCGGCGCCTCGGCGGCGGCCCGGTCGCGCCGCTGAAGCTGGCGTCCGGCTGCGACCGGCGCTGCACGTTCTGCGCGATCCCCGCGTTCCGCGGCGCGTACGTGTCGCGCCCGCCCGCGGAGGTGCTGGAGGAGGCGCGCTGGCTCGCCGACCACGGCGTCCGCGAGCTGGTCCTCGTCAGCGAGAACTCCACGTCCTACGGCAAGGACCTCGGCGACCTGCGGGCGCTGGAGAAGCTGCTGCCGGACCTCGCCGCCGTCGACGGCATCGAGCGGGTGCGGGTCAGCTACCTGCAGCCCGCCGAGACGCGCCCCGGCCTCATCGAGGCGATCTGCGGCACGCCCGGCGTCGCGCCGTACTTCGACATGTCCTTCCAGCACGCGAGCGGCCCGGTGCTGCGCTCCATGCGCCGGTTCGGCGACCGGGAGCGGTTCCTCGGGCTGCTGGACCAGATCCGCGCGCTGGCGCCGGAGGCGGGCGTGCGCTCCAACTTCATCGTCGGCTTCCCCGGCGAGACCGACGACGACTTCGAGGAGCTGGCGGAGTTCCTGTCGGCCGCCCGGCTCGACGCCGTCGGGGTGTTCGGCTACTCCGACGAGGAGGGCACGGAGGCCGCGAACCTGGACGGCAAGCTCGACCCCGCCGACGTCGCCGCCCGCGTGGAGGAGCTGTCCGGCCTCGCCGAGGAGCTGACCGCGCAGCGCGCCGAGGACCGCGTCGGCTCCGTGGTCCGCGTCCTGCTGGAGGACAAGGCGGACCAGGCCGGGGACGGGGCGCGGGACGGCGGCTTCGAGGGCCGCGCCGAGCACCAGGCGCCCGAGGTGGACGGGACGGTCCTGGTCCGCGGGGAGGGGCTCGCGCTGGGCGACATCGTGGAGGCCCGGGTCGTGGGCAGCGACGGGGTGGACCTCGTCGCGGACGTCTCGTGATAGCCGGCACCCCCGAGCCGGTCGCGGGCACGCCGGATCCGCCGCAGGCCGGCGTGTGGAACATCGCCAACGCGCTCACGCTCCTGCGGATCGCGCTGGTGCCGCTCTTCGTCTGGCTGTTCTTCCTGGACGGCACCGGCTGGCGGCTCGCCGCCTTCGCCGTGTTCGCGGTCGCCTCGATCACCGACAAGATCGACGGGGACATCGCCCGGGCGCGCGGCCTCGTCACCGACTTCGGCAAGATCGCCGACCCGATCGCGGACAAGGCGCTCACCGGGGCGGCGCTGATCAGCCTGTCGGCGATGGGCGAGCTGTGGTGGTGGGTGACCGCCGCCATCCTCGTCCGCGAGATCGGCATCACGGTGATGCGGTTCGTCGTCATCCGCCGCGGCGTGATCCCGGCGAGCAAGGGCGGCAAGCTGAAGACGACGCTCCAGGTCTTCGCCATCGGTTTCTACATCCTGCCGGGCCCCCTGGACTACCTGCGCTGGGTCACGATGGGCGCGGCGCTCGTCGTCACGGTCGTCACCGGGATCGACTACGTCGTCCAGGCCTGGCGCATGCGCCGCACGTCCGGCGAGACCTCCTGAGCACCGGCGCGTCGCGGGCCGTCAGGAGGCCGTGAGCTCGTCGCCCACGCGGAGGGCGCCGAGCGCGCGGGGGACGCCGAGCCTGCCGAACATGATCTCGCGGGTGCCGTCGAAGCGCTCCGCGCGGTACCGGGCGAGAGCGCGCAGCGGTTCGGGGGACCGCCGGGCGGTGTCCTGGTCGGTATTGACGATGACGCACCGGCCGCACGGCCTGACGAGCTCGATGTCCACCTGGTCGCCGCGCAGCCGGGTGACGGAGTCTTCGCCGTAGGGTCCGAGTCCGCGCAGGACGATGTTGGGACGGAAGCGCGCCATCGGGAGCCGGGCGCCCATCCGCCGGTTCAGGTCGTCGAGCGACTCGTCCGACAGCACCGAGACGGGGTAGCCGTCGGCGTACGTCAGGGTGCCGCCGCCGAGCGCGGTGGGGCGCGTCCCGGTGAAGCGGACGAGCCGGCAGGGGAGTCCCAAAGTCTCGGAGAACCAGCCGGCCGCCTCGTCGCCCTGGTCCACTCCCTGGCACGGACGGCGGTGCACGGTGACGTCGCGGGCGGGGCCGTCCACCGCCGCGCAGATCAGGGGCGCGGCCGCGAGCGCGGTGTGGACGACGAGCTTCTCACCGTCGAAGCCGGGATGGAGCAGCGCCAGCTCGGGGACCTCCCGCTGCGACAGGTGCCGCCCGTCGGGACGGACGAGCATGAACTCCCGGTCGTGGCGCAGCCCGTCCGGCGAGAGCTCGGCCTCGGCGACCGGGACGGCCCCCGCGCTCTTGATCGGGAAGACGTTCAGGGCGGCGACAACGGCGATCATGGGTCGGACGTTACGGACCGGCTCGCCGGGTGAACAGGCGTACGGGCGATACTTGACGCGGATTCGTCAGCTTGGAGGCCGAGGGCATGACCGCGCAGGACTTCACCTGCCCCGAGGTCGGGGCGACGCGCGACGCCGAACGCCCGGCCGGGTACCGGCACATGCGGCAGCGGATGCTCGTCGGGCGGGGGCCCGCGTCCTTCCGGAACGCCGCGGACGCGGTCATGGAGTTCTGGATGCACCGGGCGCTGCCGGTCCGGGTGGAGGCGTCGGCACTCCGCTCGTCTCGGGGGTGTGGGGGTCGTCCCCCCACAGGGGCCCGCGCGCCGCACCCGGGGTGAGCGTCGTGATCGGGCTGGGCGCCGGGCCGCTGCGCCTGAAGGCGCCCTGCCGGATCGTGTGGACGCGGGAGGAGGAGCGCTACGCCGGATGGGCGTACGGCACGCTCCCGGGCCACCCGGCGTCGGGCGAGGAGTCGTTCGTCGTGCACCTGGACGATGAGGGCGACGTGTGGCTGACGGTCACGGCCTTCAGCCGTCCGGCGACGGCGGCCGCCAGGCTGGCGGGCCCGCTCGGACGCGTGTTCCAGCGGTCCTATGCCCGCCGCTGCGGAACCGTGCTGCGCCGGCTGGCGCGGGATTAGGTGGGCCGCGGGACCACGCCCACCCCGGTCGTGGCCCCGCGGCCCCGCTTTAGGGGCGCCCCAGCGCTATTCGATTATCCCTGCCGGCGTCCCCGTGCACGAATCGGCGGAATGAGTTCTGACTCACAATGTGACCTGCGCTTCTCGCCATTGTCGGCGTCCGGGGCCGATGACGTGCTGCGACGATGCGCGTCCCGGGCGGTGCCCCGGCCGCGCGCAGCGTCCGGGGCGGTCCGGGCTCGGCGGACATAAACGCGGCCGTCTCTTTTCGCGACGACGGAAAAGCGTTATGCCGGTGGGGCCGGTGTGAAGGCGGGGATCCGGCGGCGTCCTCATTCGGTCGGTTTTTCCGGTGAACCGGCGATCCGCCGGGCCCGTCGCGGGCCCGCGACGGTAGATTCGGGGACGCTCGCGCGAGGCGGCGGATCCCGCGCGGCGGGGACGGATGGGGACGCGATGCGGGTCGAACTGCTCACCGTGGGGGACGAACTGCTCCTCGGCGACACGATCAACGGGAACGCCGCGTGGCTCGGCCGCCGGCTCGCCGACCACGGCGTCGAGGTCACCCGCAGCGTGGTCGTCGGCGACGAGCTGGACGTGATCGTCGCGGCGGTGGAGTCCGCGCTCGACCGGGCCGACGCGGTCATCACCACCGGCGGGCTCGGCCCCACCTACGACGACGTGACGCGCGACGCCCTCGCCAAGGCGGCGGGCGTCGCCCTGGTCCGCGACCCGGCGCTGGAGCGGCGGCTGCGCGAGCGGGTCGCGCGGGCCGGCCGCGAGCTGCAGCCGATGGCGCTGCGCATGGCGGACGTCCCCGAGGGCGCGCGGCTGCTGGCCAACTCCGCCGGCTCGGCTCCCGGCCTGCGCGTCGAGCTGCCCGGCGGGGTCGCCTACGCGCTGCCGGGCGTGCCGTTCGAGATGCACACGATCATGGACGAGGTCGTGCTTCCGGAGCTCGCGGAGATCGCCGGGCTGCCGTCCGTCGCGCGCCGCACGCTGCGCACCGCCCGGCTGTGGGAGTCGGTCATCGCGACCCGCCTGGCCGAGGTGGAGGCGATGGACGGGGTGAAGCTCGCCTACCTGCCCGACCCCGCCGAGGTGAAGATCCGGATCACCGTGGCCGGCCGGGACGCCGCCGGGCGGCTGGCGGGCGTGGAGTCGCGGGTCCGGGAGCTGCTCGGCCCGTCGGTCTACGGGGTCGAGGACGAGACGCTCGGCCTGGTCGTGCACCGGCTGCTCCTGGAGCGGGGCGAGACCGTCGCCACGGCCGAGTCCCTGACGGGCGGCCTCATCGGCGCCGAGCTGACCGCGACGCCGGGGTCGTCCGGCACCTACGCGGGCGGCATGGTGACCTACGCCACCGACCTGAAGCAGAGGCTGCTCGGCGTGCCGGGCGACCTGCTCGCCGAGCACGGCGCCGTCCATCCGGACGTGGCCGCCGGGATGGCCGCGGGCGTCCGGGACGCGGTCGGGGCGACCTACGGGCTCGCGGTCACGGGCGTCGCCGGCCCCGATCCGCAGGACGGCCGTCCCGTGGGAACGGTCTATATCGGCCTGGCCGGACCCGGAGACTCGCTGACGGTGGTCGGCCCGAAACTCCCGGTGCCCGGGACGGGGCCGGAGATCCGCGCGGTGATCCGGCGGATGACCGTCGTGCACGCGCTTGAGCTGCTGAGACGCCGGCTGCTGGGACTTGACGTCGCCGACGGGAGCGGAGAGGCTCGGGCAGATCGGGAAGATCGGGGCTGATTACAGCGTTACGTTGCGAGCGAACACGAAATCAACGGTCTGCCACCGCCGCCGCCAAGGCGGGTACGGTGGAACCGGCAGATGGTCCGAACTGAGGGAGGGAGCGAGACGATGGTCCTGCTTCGCCAGCTGCTCGGTGACGTACTGCGGCAGCTGCGGCTGCGCCAGGGACGCACCCTCCGTGAGGTGTCCGCGGCAGCGCGGGTGTCACTCGGCTACCTCTCCGAGGTCGAGCGGGGGCAGAAAGAGGCCTCTTCGGAGTTGCTGTCCTCTATCTGCAAGGCTCTGGGCGTCCCGCTGTCGCATGTGCTGAGGGAAGTCGCGGATCAGCTTGCCCTCGCCGAGCTGCAGCACGAGCCCGTCATGGCGGGTGCGCCGGAGCACGAGCGCATCTCCGCCGAGAGCATTCCGGAGACCCCGGAGGAGATCACCGGCGAGCTTCGCGCCGACATGGTCGCCGCCTGACCGTTTCCGGCGCGTTCATGCCCCGACCCGGGGCCGCGGGTGTGCGCGGCCTCACGGCATGAACTCGGCATTCCCGGGGACCTTCCCGTGTTGTAACGGATAACCGTAACGATGCGGAAGGAGCCCGTTCATGGCGTCGGTCAAGAGCCCGCTCACCGAGGCGGCACTGAAGGCCGCCGGGGACGCTTTGCAGGGCGCTCTCATCGATCTGATCGATCTCGCGCTGGTCGCCAAGCAGGCGCACTGGAACCTCACCGGACGCAACTTCAAGGTCGTTCACGAGCACCTCGACGAGATCGTCGCGCTGGCCCGCAGCGGCCAGGACGACGTCGCCGAGCGCGCCGTGGCGATCGGAGCGAACCCCGACGGCCGTGTCCGCACGGTCGCCGACCGTACGACGATCCCGCAACTGGAGGCCGGCTACCTCGCCGACGACAAGGTCGTCGCCGCGATCACCGACATCCTCGCGCAGATCATCGCGCGGTTCCGGGAGCGCATCGCGGCGACCGACGAGCCGGACCCGGTGACGCAGGACCTGCTCATCAGCCTCACCGCCGAGCTTGAGAAGCAGCACTGGATGTTCCAGGCGCAGACCTGACCCACCGTGAAGACCCCGGCCCGCCGCACGGCGTGGACCGGGGTTTTCTGCGTTCCGCCCCGATCCGATCCGCAATCTGCGGATCATGAGGGATGCGCGCACTCCTTCGAGCCCTGCCGCTCGCCGCCGCCCTGCTCGCGCTGGCCGCCTGCGGCTCCGGAAGCGACGGCGCCGGCCGTCCCTGCACGATGATCGGGTCCGAGGCCGGCGTGAACCTGGTCGTCCCCGACGGCTCCCGCGTCGCCGCCGCCTCCCTGCGGGCGTGCTGGAACGGGACGTGCCAGGAGCCCCGGATCGTGCTGACGCCGACCTCGAAGGCCGTCTCGACCGGCTGCGACGGCGACGGCCCCGACGCCGTCTGCGGCGCCTCCGCGTCCCCGGACGGCGGCAAGTCGGGCTTCGCGCGGCTCCACGGCCTCCCCAAGGCGCCCGTCCAAATCACCCTCAAGCTGCGCGACGCGGAGGGCCGGGCCTACTTCACCCATCGCCTCGACGTCACACCGAGGGCCACGTTCCCCAACGGCCCAGACTGCGGCGAAGGCCCCCCGCAGGCGGTGCTGACCGTGGCGAACGGGCAGGTGACCGTCCGCTGATCAGAGATGCGCCAGGACGGTCTCGGCGAACTCGACGGCGAGCGGGCTCAGGGCGTCCCAGCGGCGCGCCGCCCATCCGGCGGTGAGCGGTGGCAGTTCCGGGATCGGAACCAGCCGGACGCCTCCCGGCCCCGCTCCCCATCCGGGCAGAGCGGGCAGGATCGCCTGGCCGAGGTCCAGTTCGGCCAGCAGGAGCGCGGTGTCCCAGTCGGCGACGCTCGTGGTGGACGTGAGGCGCACGCCGTGGCGTTCCAGATGCATCTCCAGATGGACGCGGGACGTCGAGTGCGCGGGCAGTTCGATGTAGCGGATCGCGGCCAGCTCGCCCAGCCCCACGGACGCCCGCGAGGCGAGCGGATCGTCCGCGTGCACGGCGAGCACCCATGGCAGCTCGTACGACGCCCGCTGCTCGACGCCCTCCAGCGCCGGCCCGATCGTCACCCACGCGAGATCGGCCGTGTGCGAGCGGACCGCCTCCAGGCACCGGCGGCTCGACCCGGCGGTCTCGAACTGGAGGGCCGCGTCGGGATGCCGGTCCCGGAACTCCGCCACCCCCGCCGCCATGAAGTGCCGCACGGTCGTGGCCCCGGTCGCGACCCGGACGGTGCCCCCTACCCCGCGCCGCAGGTCGTCGAGTTGACGCAGCGCGGCGTCCAGGCCGGCGATCCCCTCCCGCGCCGCCCCGTGAAGGATGCGTCCCGCGCGGGTCGGAGCCACCCCGCGCGGCCGCCGCTCCAGCAGCACGAGCCCGGTCTCGCGTTCGAGCCGCTTGACGTGCTGGCTGACGGCCGACTGGCTGCACGACAGCTCCCGCGCCACCGCGCTCAGGTTCCCCGCCGCACAGACCGCCACGAACACGCGAAGATCGTCCAAGGTCACGCACCCAAGCTAGACCTTGGAGAAGTCCAACAAAACCCGAGAATTGACTTGGAACAGCGACCGGCGCAGGCTCTCCACAAGGGCGCAGGATCCGGCGACCCGGAAAGGCGGCGACCCGCCCTGGACTCTCAGGGGGCAGGGCGGGCGCCGACCGGCTGGCAGCGCGGGCACCAGAAGGTCGCCCGCTCACCCTGCTCCGCCCGCTCCACCCGCGTTCCGCACCTGCGGCACGGACGTCCGGCGCGCCCGTACACCCAGTGCTCCCGGCCGCGCCCCAGCTCACCGGTCGTGATGTGGCCGTGCCGCTCCTTGTTGGCCTCCAGAAGGCGGTGAGAGAGCTGCACAAGGCCTGAGATGTCGGGAACGTTCCTTACGGCGGTCCACGGGTTCACGCCCCGCAGGAACAGAATTTCGGCCTTGTAGACGTTGCCGATCCCCGCGACCCTCGTCTGGTCGAGCAGCGCCTCGCCGATCGCCCGCTCCGGCTCCTCCGCCAGCCGCGCGACGGACTCGGCCGCCATCTCCGGCCCCCACGCCGGATCGAGAAGGTCCGGCCCGAGATGCCCGACCGCCGCGTCCTCCTCGTCGGTGCGCAGTACCTCGACCACCCCCAGCGAGTAGCCGACCGCCTGCCACTCCGCGTTCGCCAGCACCAGCCGCACCCGGTGGTCGCGCGGCGGTGGCCCGGCCCTGCGGATCTGCCAGCGCCCCTCCATCATCAGGTGGGTGTGGACGGTCAGCCCGCCCTCCACCCGCACCAGGAGGTGCTTGCCGCGCGAGACCGCGTCCAGGACGGTCCGTCCGCGCAGATCAACCGTCGCGTACCTCGGCACGCGGAAGTCCGAGCGCGTCAGCACCCGCCCCTTCAGCGCCTCGCGCAGGCGCCGGGCGGTCAGCCAGACGACGTCGCCCTCGGGCATGTCAGATCAGGGAGGGGCTTTCCCAGGCGGACGGGTCCTCGGTCAGCTTCTGGACGGACGGCGGCAGCTGCCCGGCGGCGATGTGCGCGAGCGTGACCTGCTCCAGGATCGACCGCTCGCTGGCGCGCAGCGCGATCCACACCTCCTGCAGGGACCGCGCGGGCCCCTCGTACCCCACGTGCTCGGGCCGCTCGCCCCGCACGCCGAGCAGCGGCCCGTCAATGGCGCGGATGATGTCGGCCATCGAGATCCGCTCGGCCGGACGCGCCAGCCAGTAGCCGCCCTCAGGCCCCCGCTGGCTCCGCACGATCCCCGACCGCCGCAGCTGGCCGAGGATGTTCTCCAGGAATTTGGGCGGTATCTGCTGGGCCTCGGCGAGCTGGACCGCGGTCACCGGATGGCTCCCGGCGACCGCCAGCTCGGCGGAGGCGCGCAGCGCGTAGTCGACCCGGGCGGACAATCGCATATTCGCATTATCCCTTGCCGATAGGACCACTTCGGTTCCCGGCGCCCCTCCCGCCAAGCCCGAAGCACGGCGCACCGCCGGAACCGGGCTCTTGTCCGGCGGTGCGCCGTGGTCTCGATGGCCACGCGGTCACCTCACCCCCCACGTGGCCCAGCACCCCTACTGCAACAACCTCAGCCGCCACCGCAACCACGCAACAACCTCAATGGTTGCGATCGCGTCCAAAGGCAGGTTCGAGCGAAGCGAGAACCTGATCGCGCAGCGAGCCGCCAAGGCGAGTCGGAGCGATGCCAGCGATCGCCCGCAGTGCTCGACGATGGAGGGCCCTCCGGGCCCGAAGGAGGAGAGCACTGCAATAAGCACAGCCGACGATGGAGGGCCGCCAGGCCCGAAGGAGGAGAAAAAGCAATCAACACAGTCCCAGGAGTTCGGCGGCGGCTTGGGCGTTGGCGGCGGCGGCGCCGTAGGTGGCCATGTAGACGGCGGAGCGCGGGCGCCAGACGGGGAGGCCCATTTCGACGACGACGGTGTCGGGGCGGGCGGTGAGGAGGGCGGTGGTGAGGGCGCGCTGGCCGGCGTGCCGGTGGGCGTCGCGGAGGACGATGACGAGACCGCGTCCCCTGGCACGGTCCAAGACACGTTCCGCGGTCCCGTCGGCGCCGTCGGCCTGGACGGCGTCGGGCGCCCACGGGCCCAGGCCCCAGGGCGTCGGGCCGACCGCGATGTTGCCGGTCGACTCGGTCTCGACGACCAGGGGAGCCGCGGTCCAGCCGGGCAGCGCGCCCGTCACGCGGACGGCGCGGCGGGCGGCCTCCAGGCCGGCGGGCCGGTCGACGACGGCGGGGCTGTGCCCGGCGAGCCATTCCCTGAGCAGGCGGGTGCGCTCGGCCGCGTCGGCCAGCCTGGCGAGGGGGAGGCGCCCGGCGCGGACGGCCTCGTCGATCGCGGCGAGGGTGGCCTCGACGGTCTCGGCGTGCTCGCGCGGGCCGAGGCACAGCAGGTCGGCGCCCGCGATGAGGGCCCGCACGGACGCCTCCGGGATGCCGATCGCGCCGCTGGCGCCCTGCATGTCGAGCGCGTCGGTGACGATCACGCCCTGGTAGCCGAGCCGCTCGCGGAGCAGGCCGGTGATCGCCTCCGGGGAGAGGGTGGCCGGCGCCCCGTGGGTGATGGCGGGCAGGTTGAGGTGCCCGGTCATCACCGCACGGGTGCCGGCCGCGATCGCCGCCCGGAACGGGACCAGCTCGCGGCGGTCCAGCAGGTCCAGGTCGGCGTCGACGAGCGGGATCCCGAGGTGGGAGTCGTCCACGGTCGCGCCGTGGCCGGGGAAGTGCTTGGCGCAGGCGGCGACGCCCGCCTCCTGCGTGCCGGTGACGGCGGCGGCGGCGTGCCGCGCGACCAGCGCGGGGTCCGAGCCGAACGAGCGGGTGCCGATGACGGGGTTGTCGTCGGCGGTGTTGACGTCGACCGACGGCGCGAAGTTGAAGTTGACGCCGACCTCGGCCAGTTCGGCGCCGAGCGACCGGTAGATGCGGCGGGTCAGTTCGGGGTCGTCGACGGCGCCGAGCGCGGCGTTGCCCGGGTAGGGGCTGCCGGTCGCGTGGCCGCCGAGGCGGGTGACGTCGCCGCCCTCCTCGTCGATGGTGATGAAGGGGTCGCCGGCCTTGCGCATCTGCGCGGTGAGCGCGGCCAGCGCCTCCGGGCTCGGGACGTTCCCGGTGAGCGCGAAGAGCGTGACGCCGCCGAGGCCGGCCTCCAGCTCGTCCAGGACCCAGTGGGGCGCGGTCGCGCCGGGGAAGGACGGGAGCAGCGTGCCGCGTGCGAGCCGGGCGATCTCGGCCGTGGTCGCGATGTCGTCGGTCGTCACCCCTTCACCGCCCCGGCGGTGAGCCCGGACACCATGCGGCGCTGGACGATCAGGAAGAACGCGATGACGGGAATGGTGAGCAGCGTGGACGCTGCCATGATGGGCCCCCAGGCGTTGCCGCTGCGGCCGAAGAAGAACTGCAGCATGATCGGCAGGGTGTACTTGGTCTGGTCGTCCAGGAACGTGAACGCGAAGATGAACTCGTTCCAGGCGGTGATGAAGGAGAAGATGCTGGTCGCCACCAGGCCGGGCGCGACAAGCGGGAGCATGACGCGGAAGAACGTCCGGACCGGGCCCGCGCCGTCGATGGCGGCGGCCTCCTCCAGTTCGCGGGGGACCGCGGCGACGAAGCCGCGCAGCATCCAGATCGCGAACGGGACGGCGAACCCGATGTAGACGATGACGAGGCCGGCCAGGCTGTTCAGCAGGTCCAGCTGCTTCAGGTCCAGGAACAGGGGGATGACCAGCGCCTCGCACGGGACCATCTGCACCACCAGCAGCATGATCAGGAAGGTGGTGCGGAAGCGGAACCGGAAGCGGGCGACGGCGATCGCGGCCATCAGCGAGAGCAGCCCCGACACCAGGACGGTAACGAGCGCCAGGATCGCGCTGTTGCGGAAGTACTCCCAGAAGGAGACCTCCGCGATGCCGCCGTTCAGCACCAGGTCGAAGTGCTCCAGCGTCGGATGGGACGGCAGCGGCTTCGGCGTCGTGCTGAAGATCTCGGTGTTGGGCTTGAACGCGGTGGAGGCCATCCAGAAGACGGGGAACACCGCGATCGCGAAGACCAGCAGGCCCGTCCCGTTCAGCAGCAGCTTGCGCGGCAGGCGCCTCATCGGGTCTCCCCCTGACGGACCATGACCCGCACGTAGAGGGCGGTGACGACGAGCAGGATGAGCGTGAGCACGAGCGCGATCGCCGAGCCCATGCCGAGTTTCGGATTCAGCGAGCCGAACGCCTCGGAGTAGCCGTACAGCGACAGGTTGAACGCGTCGCGGTTGGCCATCCCGGCCATGATGAACAGCTGCGTGAAGACCTTGAAGTCCCAGATGATCGACATGACGACCAGGACGAGGAAGATCGGCTTGAGCATCGGGTAGGTGAGGCTCCAGAACGTCCGCCACGGTCCGGAGCCGTCCACCCGGGCCGCCTCGTACAGCTCGCCCGGGACGCTCTTCAGCCCGGCCAGCACGGACACCGCGACGAACGGGCACGCCTGCCAGACGACGCACACGGTGAGGACGGTGTAGGTGGACAGCGGCGTGGCGAACCAGTTGTAGTCGCTCCAGCCGCCGCCGACCAGGAAGTCCGGCAGCAGGTCCAGGCACCAGTTGACCAGGCCCCCGGTGGTGCCGAACAGCCAGCTGAAGATGATCGCGGCGGTGACCGGCGGGGTGGCCCAGGCGACCATCACGCCGCCGGCGACGAAGCTCGACATCCGCTTGCCGAGCTTGTTGAGCAGCAGCCCCACGAGCGTCCCGACGACCAGGGTCAGGGACACCGCGACGACGGCGAACAGCACGGTGTGCCGCAGGGTCTGCCAGAAGAACGGGTCGTTGAAGATCTTTTCGAAGTTCTCGGTCCCCACCGTCTCGGCCGGCTCGCCGCGCAGCTGGCGGTTGCCGACCTTCTGGAACGACATGATCCCGATCTGGATCATGGGCCAGAACATCAGGACGGCGATCACGAGCACGGTGGGCGCGATCAGCAGGTAGGGCCCGAAGCGGGGCCTGCGGCGGGGGCGCGCCCGGCCGGACGTTCTCCGGCCGGGCGCTTTCCGCACCGCGGGAGCGGTGTCGAGCATGGACGTTCCGATCAGCCGGGTACTACGGGTTCAGCAGCGTGTTGGCCTGCTCGTTCGCCTTCTTCATCTCCTCCTCGGCGGACTTGCCCTGCATGATCGCCTTGACCGCGTTCGGCAGCACCTTCTTGGCCTGCTCGAACTCGCCCCAGCCGGCGCTGATCGGCGGGAACTTGGTGTTGCCGGCGATCGAGGTGAAGACCTCCAGCTTGGGGTCGGAGAACTTCACGTCCGACCGCATGGAGGAGAAGCCGCTGTAGTCCGCCCAGATCTTCGCGTTCTTGGCGTCGTTCAGGATCGTGATGTAGTCGAAGGCCGCGCCCTTGGCCTTGCTGTCGTTCCACACCGCGAGGTCGGAGCCGCCCGCCATGACCGGGGCGTTGCCGCCGGTCTTGCTCGGGATCGGGAAGACGCCCCACTTGTCGGCGTTCTTCTCGGAGATCTTCTTCATCTCCTTGAGCGCCCAGCTGCCGTCGACGTACATGCCGAGCTTGCCGAGCGCGAAGTCGCGCTGCGGGCCCTCCAACTCGTTCTTGCCGACGTACTTCGCGGGCGCGACCTTCTCGGTGGTGACGAGACCGGCGTAGTACTTGACCGCCTCGACCACCTGCGGCTGGTCGAGCTGGCCCTTGAAGCCGCCCTTGCCGTCGTCGACGGCGACCTCGCCGCCGTTGCCCCACACGAAGCTGAGCAGCGCGTTGGTCTGGTCGCTCGGGATGCCGATGCCGGGGACCTTCTTGGAGTCCTGGACCTTCTTCGCGGCGGCGGTGAGGTCCGCCCACGTCTTCGGCGGCTGGATGCCGAGCTCCTGGAACCAGTCCGTCCGGTACCAGACGCCGCGGACGCCGCCGTACCACGGCACCGCGTAGGTCTTGCCGTCCGCGGTGTCGTTGCCGAGCGCGGTCTTGTTCAGCGTCTTGCCGTCCGCCCAGCCCTTGAACTGGTCGGTGATGTCGGCGAGGCTGCCCTGCTCGATGTGGGACTGGACGTCGGTGTTGCCGAGCTCGGTGACGTCGGGGCCCTCGCCGCCGGCCGCCGCCTTCTGGAAGGTGGTGGCGACCTGCGGCCACGGCACGTACTTGACCTGGACGTCGGTGTTCGGGTGCTTCTTCTTGAACTCGGCCTCGACACCGTCGAGGATCTTGGTCTGCTCGGGCGTTCCGTCGCCCATCATCCAGACCTTGAGCTGCGCCGGGTCCTTGCCGTCGCCCGCGTCGCCGTCCTTGCCGTCGCCGCCGCAGGCCGTGGCGGCCAGGGCGATCGCGGCCGTCACGGCCGCAACCTTGATGTACTTCACTGGGGGTTCCTTTCCGGCATCGCCTCGCGCGGCCGTGTGGCCTGCGGTGCGAGTGGAGACGGCGCGGACCCTTTAGGGTCCCAGCCATGCCCCTCTCGCGTTCGCATCGCTCGCGGGCGCCCTGCTCGCCAGTCCGCGCTCTGCGAGCGCCCCCGACCCGGGGTACCGTGCCGGTCGGCGCTTGGGCGTAAACTAACAAGAAACTTTCCTAAACAAAACTGCTCGTTAGCGGATTGAGACATCAGGGGTCGCAATGGCAAGACGCCCGGGAACGCCGAGGCTGCTGCGTGAGCTGAACGACCGCGCGGCGCTGGACCTGCTCGTCGAGCAGGGCCCGCTCACCCGCGCGCAGATCGGCGAGCACACCGGGTTGTCGAAGGTGACCGCGTCCCAGCTGCTGTCACGGCTGGAGGAGCGCGGGCTCGTCTCGGTCGTGGGGGAGCAGGCCGGGGGGCGGGGCCCCAACGCCGCACTCTATGCGGTCGTCCCGTCCAGCGCGTACGTCGCGGGCCTGGAGGTGGGGCCGGACGGGGTGACGGCCGGCGTCGCCGACATCACCGGGCACATCGTCGCCCAGGTGACCGTGGACCCCAACGGCGCCGACGACCCCGTGAAGATGGTGCACAGCGCCGTCGTCAAGGCGTGCCGCTCGGCCAAGGTCGCGGTGTCGAAGCTGAGCGCGTTCGTCATCGGGACGCCCGGCGTCGTCGACCCGCGCTCCGGCGACGTCCAGTTCTCCTTCGACCTGCCCGCCTGGCACGAGGGCGTCCTCGCCGCGCTGCGCACCGACCTGCGCCGCCCCGTGATCATCGAGAACGACGTGAACCTCGCCGCGATCGCCGAGCGGGCCTACGGGGCCGCGCGCGACGCCGACGACTTCGCGCTCATGTGGCTCGACCGCGGCATGGGCCTGTCGGTGATGCTGGGCGGACGGCTGCACCGCGGCCGGTGGGGCGGCGCGGGGGAGATCGGCTACCTGCCCGTCCCCGGGGCGCCGCTGCCGGTCGGAGCCGCCCGGCGCGCGGCGCGGGACGAGGGGGTCACCGAGTCGACGACCTGGGGGATCCCGACCCTCGCCGGAGGCTACGGGGCCCTGGTGGGCGCGGACGCGGTCCGCGCCCTCGCCCACGAGCACGGCATCGCCGAGCCGACCGCCGTGGACTGCGTTCGCGCGGCCGCGGCCGACGAGGACCGCGGCGGGCCGTTCCTCGACGAGCTCGCCGACCGCATCTCCTACGGCGTGACCTCGGTCAACATCGTCCTGGACCCGGGGCTCGTGGTGCTGTCGGGCAGCCTCGGCCGGGCCGGGGGGCGGCCGCTGGCCACCCGCATCGAGTCGATCGTCGGCCGGATCAGCCCGACCCGCCCCGCCGTCGCCGTCACCGGCGTGAAGGGCAACCCCGTCCTGCGAGGCGCCCTGCACGCGGCGCTGGAGCAGGCCCGCGACGACGTCTTCTCGGCCGCGGGGGCATCGTAGGAAGGCGCGTCCGCGAGAGAGGGAAGCGCCGGCGCCCCCCCGGGGCCCGGGCGTGCCCCCCCCGCGGGGGGGGGGTGGCCCACGTTGGGGGCCCCCCCCCGGCCGCGGCCCCCCCCAGGCCCCGCGGGGGGGTGAAGGCGGCGGGGGTGGACG
>NZ_JBFARL010000130.1:0-24059 GCF_040674655.1 Actinomadura sp. NPDC049753
CTCATCCACCTCCGCCGCGAAAGGAGCGATCTTGGCCTCGGCCAGCTCACGCACCGAACTCCGCAGCAGCTCATGCTCCTCAGACGGCGCGTACGTGGGAAAGTCAGCACTCATGGCGCCGATGCTACCGGCCAGTAGGCAGTGGCGGCCGACGCGGGTACCCGCCCGCAGCGGGCACGTGTCCAGTAAGGCCGCTAGTCGGCGGCAGCGAACGGAGAGGAGCAGGCCTTGTCCCACCGGCTGACGGTCATCGGAACCGGTTACCTCGGCGCGACCCACGCGGCGTGCATGGCCGACCTGGGTTTCGAGGTGCTGGGTCTCGACGTGGACGAGGAGAAGATCGCGCGGCTCTCGGCCGGCGACCTGCCCGTGTACGAGCCGGGGCTCGAACCCGTGCTGCGCAGGGGACTGGAGACCGGGCGGCTGCGCTTCACCACGTCCTACGAGGAGGTCGCGGAGTTCGGCGACGTCCACTTCCTGTGCGTGGGGACCCCGCAGAAGGCCGGGGAGTACGCGGCCGACCTGACCTACGTCGACGGCGCGATCGCGTCGCTGGCGCCGCTGCTGGAGCGGCCCTGCCTGGTCGTCGGCAAGTCGACCGTGCCGGTCGGGACCGCCGCGCGGCTCGGCGAGGCGCTCGCCAAGGCGGCGCCGGCGGGCGGCGACGCCGTGCTCGCCTGGAACCCCGAGTTCCTGCGCGAGGGCTTCGCCGTCCAGGACACCATGCACCCCGACCGGATCGTGGCCGGGCTGCCCGCCGAGCCGGGCGCCGCCGAGCACGCCGAGAAGGTGCTCCGCGAGGTCTACCGGACGATGATCGCCGAGGGGACGCCCTTCATCACCGCCGACTTCCCCACCGCCGAGCTGGTCAAGGTGTCGGCGAACGCGTTCCTCGCCACCAAGATCTCGTTCATCAACGCGATGGCGGAGGTCTGCGAGGCCGCGCACGCGGACGTGACGAAGCTCTCGGAGGCGCTGTCCTACGACGACCGGATCGGCGGCAAGTTCCTCGGCCCGGGGCTGGGGTTCGGCGGCGGCTGCCTGCCGAAGGACATCCGGGCGTTCATGGCCCGGGCGGGCGAGCTCGGCGCCGACCAGGCGCTGACCTTCCTGCGCGAGGTCGACGAGATCAACATCCGGCGCCGGATCCGGATGGTGGACCTCGCCCGCCAGCTGCTCGGCGGCTCCTTCGCCGGGCGGACGGTCGGCGTCCTCGGCGCCGCGTTCAAGCCGAACTCCGACGACGTGCGCGACTCGCCCGCGCTGGACGTGGCCGCCTCCATCCGCGCCCAGGGCGCCCGGGTGACCGTCTACGACCCGCAGGCCATGCGCAACGCGCGCCGCGCCCAGCCGACGCTGGAGTACGGCGAGTCGGCGATGTCGGCCGTCCAGGACGCGCACGCCGTCCTGCTGCTGACCGAGTGGGCGGAGTTCCGCGACATGGACCCGGCCACGGTCGCCGGGGCCGTGGCGGAGCGCAACATCGTGGACGGGCGCAACGCGCTCGACCCCGAGCGGTGGCGCGCGGCCGGGTGGAACTACCGGGCCCTGGGGCGCCCGTGACGCGGGACTGACGCGGAACTAAAGCGGCCGCGGGCGGTGTTGTCGCGGGCATGAGTGCTGACTTCGCCGACCCGGCCGTGATCCGCCGCCTGCTGAACGAGTCGAGGACGTGGGCCTTCGTCGGCCTCGGGGACAACCCGGAGCGGGAGGTCCACACCCAGGCCCGGCTGATGCAGCAGCGCGGGAAGCGGATCATCCCCGTGCACCCGGAGGCGCGCGAGGTGCTCGGCGAGAAGGGGTACGCCTCCCTCGCCGACGTCCCGGACGCCTCCGAGGTGGACGTGGTGGGCGTCTACCGCCGCGCCGAGCACGCCGGGCGGGCGGTGGACGAGGCGATCGCCGCGGGCGCGAAGGCGGTGTGGCTGCCGCTCCAGGTGATCGACGAGGCGGCGGCCCGGCGCGCCAGGGACGCCGGGCTCGACGTCGTCATGGACCGCTGCCCCGCCGTCGAGTGGGCCCTGCGGCGCTGACCGGCGCCTGGACGACCCGCCGCCGCGCGGCGGCGGGCGTCCCTCAGAGCCGCTCTCGCAGCCGAGCGCCCTTCGCCTTGGCCTCCCCGTAGAGGTGCCGCTGGAACACCGCCATCTTGGCCCGCAGGTCGTCGTCGTACGCGGCCAGGATCCGGACGGCCAGCAGCCCGGCGTTGCGGGCCGCGCCGACCGCCACCGTCGCGACGGGGACGCCCGCGGGCATCTGCACGATCGAGAGCAGCGAGTCCATCCCGTCGAGGTACTTCAGCGGGACGGGCACGCCGATCACCGGCAGCGGCGTCACCGAGGCCAGCATGCCCGGCAGGTGCGCGGCGCCGCCCGCCCCCGCGATGATCACGCGGAGGCCGCGGGCCGCCGCGTCCTCCCCGTAGGCGATCATGTCGTGCGGCATGCGGTGCGCGGACACCACGTCGGCCTCGTAGGGGACGCCGAACTCTTCGAGCGCCCTCGCGGCGCCCTCCATCACGGGCCAGTCCGAGTCGCTCCCCATCACCACGCCGACGACCGGGTCGCTCACGCGCGCCTCCTCCTCGAACTCGCTCACCGCACGGGCCCTCATCGAGCATGATCTTTCATGGCGGGGCCCCAGCGCAGGTAGTCGGCGGCGTGCCGGGCGCGCTCGCGGACCTCGGCGAGGTCGGCGCCGAGCGCGGTCACGTGGCCGATCTTGCGTCCGGGGCGGGACTCCTTGCCGTACATGTGCACCTTGACGCCCGGGTCGTGGGCCATCACGTGGATGTAGCGGGGGTACACGTCCGGGTCGTCGCCGCCGAGGACGTTGGCCATGACCGTGTACGGGGCGGTGGGCTCGGTGGAGCCGAGCGGCAGGTCGAGGACGGCCCGCAGGTGCTGCTCGAACTGCGACGTCCGGGCGCCCTCGATGGTCCAGTGCCCGGAGTTGTGCGGGCGCATCGCCAGCTCGTTCACCAGCAGCCCTCCGTCCGTCTCGAAGAGCTCGACGGCGAGGAGGCCGACGACGCCCAGCTCCTCGGCGACGCGCAGGGCGAGGCTCTGCGCCTCGGCGGCGAGGTCCTTCGGCAGGCCGGGCGCGGGCGAGATCACCTCGGTGCAGATGCCGCCCTCCTGGACGGTCTCCACGATCGGGTACGCGGCGCCCTGCCCGTAGGGGGAGCGGGCGACGAGCGCGGCCAGCTCGCGGCCGAAGGCGACGTGCTGCTCCACCATCAGGTCGACGCCCTCGGCCTGCAGCCGCTCGGCGACCTGGGCCTCCGCGAGGTCGCCGACGACCCAGACGCCCTTGCCGTCGTAGCCGCCGCGCGTGGACTTCAGGACCAGCGGCCAGCCGTGCTCGCGGCCGAACGCCTCCAGGAACGCCCGCGGATCGGGCGACGGGACGGGCGCGTAGGCGGGGCAGGGAACGCCGAGCTCGCTCAGGCGTTCGCGCATGACGAGCTTGTCCTGGGCGTGGGCGAGGGCGGCCGACCCGGGCCGGCACGGGACGCCGGTGGCCTCCAGCTTCTGGATGTGCGGCCCCGGGACGTGCTCGTGGTCGAACGTCACCACGTCGCAGCCCTGGGCGAAGGCCAGCAGGTCGTCGAGGGCGCGGTCGTTGCCGACCCGCACGTCCGAGACGACTTTGGCCGCCGACTCGTCCGGCGCACCGGCGAGCACGCGCAGCGACACGCCGAGCGCGATCGCGGCCTGCTGGGTCATCCTTGCGAGCTGCCCTCCGCCCGCCATCCCGACCACGGGCATCTCACGAACCTTCACGTCGAAAGGCTATCGGGCGGGCGGGGCGAACGAACCACGCGGCACCCGCGTCGAACAAGCGTAGGGGAGGTCGAAGGGGTGGGGGGAGAGGGCGCGCGGGGAGCACCGGCGGTGTGTGGGAGGCCCGGCAATGGGCACGGACCGGGGGTGAGCGCGTACCGTTCATGTTCCGGCGTCCCGGGGGCCACGGACGTCTATCCTCGTGGTGCCTCCCCCGTAGTCGCCGGCCGCCCGCCGTGCCCCGCAGTGCAAGCCCGGAAGGACGGTTTCCCTTCGTGAGCCTGGTCGCCAGAATCCACCGGCGGTTCGCGCACCTCATGCGCGAACTGGCCCAGTTCGGCAGCGTGGGCGCCATCGCATTCGTCATCACGTTCGCGATCGGCAACGGCCTGCACACCGGCCTGGGGGTGGGCCCGCTCACGTCCAACGGCGTCGCCACGGTGGTCGCGACGACGTTCTCCTACCTGGCCAACCGCTACTGGACGTTCCGGCACCGCGACCGCACCGGCCTCGGCCGCGAGTACGTGCTGTTCTTCGCGCTGAACGGCGTCGGCCTGGTGATCACCGAGCTGTTCATCGGCTTCTCGCACTACGTCCTCGGGCTGGACGGCGCCGTCTTCTACAACATCGCGCTGGTCATCGGCACCGCCGTGGCGACGCTGTTCCGCTTCTGGTCCTACAAGAAGTGGGTGTTCCTGCCGGCGAGCGCCCCGCACGTCGACCCAGCGTCCGGGCTGCCGGAGGCCCCCTCCGCCGAGCCCGCCGCCGAGGGCCCCGGCGCGACCCGCGCCACCGGCGCCGCCCCGGGCCGCGCGCCCCGGCTGCGGCGCCCCCTCGACCGGACGGCCGAGGACTACGCCGAGATCTGACCGGCGCCGGAACCTCAGGCAGGGCCCATGACCACGCGTTCGGCGGCCAGCCGGACCTCGGCGGCCTGGCGCAGGAAGACCCCGAAGACCGCGGGACGTGACTGGATCAGCTCCAGGCGCCCGCCGTCCACCACCGCCAGCGAGCGGGCCAGGTAGAGGCCGAGGCCGGTGCCGCGGCCGCCGGAGACGCTGCGCTCGAAGATGCGGGGCTCCAGCTCCGACGGGATCCCCTCGCCCTCGTCGCCGACCTCGACCACCACCGAGCTCGCGCCCGGTTTGGTGTGGATGGTCACGGTGCCGGCGCCGTGCGTCAGCGAGTTCTCCAGGAGCGTGGCCACGATCTGGGAGAGGCCCTCGGGATGGGTCATGCCGACCAGGCCCTGCTCGCCGATGATCCGCACGTCCCGTCCGGCCTTGCGGAAGCTCGGCCGCCACTCCTCGACCTGCTGCGCGATGATCTCGTCGATGGGGGACGGCACCGCGCCGCCGGTGCGGTCGTGCCGGGCGCGGGCGAGCAGCTGCTCGACGACCGCGACGAGCCGCTCGGCCTGCGCGACCGCCGCCGCCCCCTCCTCCCGGACGACGTCGGGGTAGTCGGCGGCGTCGATCATCTCTTCCAGGCGCATCGACAGCGCGGTGAGCGGGGTGCGGAGCTGGTGGCTCGCGTCGGCCGCGAACTCGCGGCTGGCGACCAGCAGATCGGTGATGCGGACGGCGCTGCGGTCCAACACCTCGGCGACCCGGTCGACCTCGGGGATGCCGTAGCGGCGCGGGCGGGGCCGGGCGTTGCCGCTGCCGAGCCGGTCGGCGGTCTCGGCGAGGTCGACCAGCGGCAGCGTCAGCCTGCGGGCCTGCACCATCGCCAGGCCGACCGTGACGGCCACGCCGAGCAGGGCCAGGCTGCCGACGAGCAGGAGCAGCCGCAGCGCGGCGTCGCGGACCTGTGCCTCCGGGCGCGACACCCGCACCCGGACGCGGCCCTGCGCCGCCGTCGCCGACAGGACGCGACCGCGCCGCTGCGGACCGGCGGTAAGCGTCCGGCCGTCCGGCAGCGTGATCGAGACGTGCCGGCCCGGGTACTCCCGGGCGAGGACCGCGGGGGTCACCGGCTGGCGCGCCTCCAGGCTGTATCCCACGCCGCCGGCGATCGAGGACGCCTCCCGGTCGAGCGACCGGCCGGCCTCCTCGTAGACGAGCTTGTGCGCGGCGTAGGCGAGGGGTATGCCGAGCAGGAGCAGCGCGACCACCGCCACCGCGAGCGTCGACAGGAGCAGTCGGCGCCTCATCTGGGCTCCTTCAGGGGTGGGGCCGCGGACCGTGCGGCACGCGCCCCGGGGGCCTCTCGGGAAGGCCCCCGGCGTCCCGCCGGGCCGCGGCGGCCGGAGCTAGTCGCCGCGCTCGAACCGGAAGCCGACGCCCCGCACCGTGGTGATGTAGCGGGGACTGCCGGCGTCGTCGCCGAGCTTGCGGCGCAGCCAGGAAATATGCATGTCGAGGGTCTTGGTGGAACCCCACCAGTTGGTGTCCCACACCTCGCGCATGATCTGTTCGCGGGTCACGACCTTGCCCGCGTCCCGCACGAGGACGCGCAGCAGGTCGAACTCCTTGGTGGTGAGCTGCAGCTCCTGGTCGCCCATCCAGGCGCGGCGCGACTCGGCGTCGATCCGCACCCCCTGGACGATCGGAGTCTCGGTGCTGCCCCGGCGCAGCAGAGCGCGCACCCGCGCGAGCAGCTCCGCCAGCCGGAACGGCTTGGTCACATAGTCGTCCGCGCCCGCGTCCAGCCCGACGACGGTGTCGACTTCGTCGGCACGGGCGGTCAGGATCAGGATGGGCACGCCGTGCCCCTCGGCCCGCACCCGGCGGGCCACCTCAAGGCCGTCCAGCTCGGGAAGGCCGAGATCGAGGACGATCAGGTCCACGCCGCCCCCGAGCGCCCGCTCCAGCGCCTGAGGGCCGTCGGGGCTGACTTCGACGGTGTACCCCTCGCGACGCAGCGCGCGGGCGAGAGGCTCGGAGATGGACGTGTCGTCCTCGGCGAGCAGTACTGAGGTCATGAACCGATCGTATGACCAAACTTGACCTTTGCTCGGCTACCGCCGCGCTCTTGACCTGCGGTTTGCCACTCGTAGTACATCAACGATCACCATTTTTCAGTCGCGATCGGGATGTAGGCCGCATCACGCCCGCAGTGCGGGGACCCCGGCCAGGTCGAGGACCGCGACCGAGGCGCCCGGCAGCACCACCGAGGCCGTTCCGGAATCGCCGAGTCCGACCGGGTCAAGGCGAATCGCCGGATCTGACGCGATCAGCAGCCCTGGGGCGGCCTCGCCGGAACCGGGCACCGGAACCAGGACGGGCCGGTCACCGAGGTTCGCCGCCACGCACACCGAGCCGCGCCGCACGGTCAGCCACCGCGCCGCGACGTCGTCCGCCCCGTCGTCCGTTTCGCCGGGCGCCCCGTCGTGCGTCTCGACCGTCGTCGCGGTCAGCCGGGGATCGTTCAACTCCGGCCGGGAGCGGCGCAGCGCGATCAGGTCGCGGTGCCATCCGAGCAGGTCGGCGTGCGGCGGCCGGTCCGGTTCGGCCCAGTCGAGGACGGACCGGCGGAAAGTTTCCACAGCCTGTGGATCGGGGACCTCGCCGCTCCAGCCGTGCCGGGAGAACTCGCGCCGCCGCCCCTCGCTGACCGCGCGCGCCAGCTCCGGGTCCTGGTGGTCGGTGAAGTAGCACCACGGGGTCGTGGCGCCCCATTCCTCACCCATGAAGAGCATGGGCGTGAAAGGCGAGAGCAGGAGCAGCGCCGCGCCGACTTTGAGCAGGCCGGGGGACGGCAGAAGGGCGCCGATGCGGTCGCCCGCCGCGCGGTTGCCCACCTGGTCGTGGTTCTGCAGGAAACCGAGGAACCTGTGCGCGGGCGTCTCCCGGACATTCACAGGTCGGCCGTGATGCCGTCCCCTATAGGTCGACATGGTGCCGTCGTGCACGAAGGCTCTGGTGAAGGCCTTCTTCAGGGTTTCCAGAGAGCCGAAGTCGCAGTAGTAGCCCTGCCTCTCACCGGTGAGCGCGGCGTGCAGGGCGTGGTGGAAGTCGTCGCTCCACTGGGCGTCCAGCCCGTACCCGCCCGCTTCTCTGGACGTCACCAGGCGCGGGTCGTTCAGGTCCGATTCGGCGATGAGGAACAGTTCCCGGCCGAGGTGGGCCGAAAGCGCAGCCACGGCGCGTCCCATCTCTTCCAAGAGATGCACCGCGCCGTGGTCGTTGATGGCATGGACGGCGTCGAGGCGCAGCCCGTCCAGGTGGTAGTCGCGCAACCACATCATGGCGTTCTGGACGGCGAACGCGCGAACCTCGTCCGACCCTTCCTGGTCGAAGTTCACGGCGTCGCCCCACGGGGTGGCATGGGCGCTCGTGAAGTAGGGGCCGAAGCTTCCCAGGCGATTCCCGTCCGGTCCCAGATGGTTGTAGACGACGTCCAGCACTACGGCCAGACCGCGCGCATGGGCGGCGTCCACGAAACGCTTCAGACCGTCCGGCCCGCCATAGGGCTCGTGCGGCGCCCAAAGGTGAACACCGTCATAACCCCAGCCGTGACGGCCGGGGAAGGACGCGACCGGCAGCAGTTCCACGGCGTCGATGCCGAGTGCCGCCAAGTGGTCGAGACGTTCGATCGCAGCGGCGAACGTGCCTTCGGGCGTGAACGTGCCCACGTGCATCTCGTACAGGACGCTTCCGGCGAGCGGGCGGCCGTGCCAGTGCCGGTCGGTCCAGGCGAACCGTCCGTGGTCGTAGACGCGGCTCTGACCGTGGACGCCGTCGGGCTGCCAGGGCGAACGCGGGTCGGGCAGCACTTCGTCCGCCCCGTCCAGGACGAACCCGTAGTCGGTGCCGTGGGAGGCGTCCGGGACCACGGCCTCCCACCATCCGGAAGGCCCCGAATCGGAGGACCGCGGTTCCATGGCGTACCGGACGCCGCCCGCCTCGACGTCCACGCGGCCGGCGGCCGGGGCCCACACCTCGAAACGCGCGCTCACCGATCGATCACCCGGGGGACGAGCAGCGCGACGGGAAGGTGCTCGAACACGCGCGTGGCGTCCAGGATCGGGCCCATGTGCGTGCAGCCGGTCAGGACGTCCCGCCAGCCCTGACGGCGGACGTCCACGCGCGTCCCCTTCCAGCCCCCGCGGCTCTCCAGCCCCACGGGGAGCCGGGTGGCGAGCGCGACGGCCTCGCCCCGGGCGAACCCCACGACGTGGTCGGCGGCGGGCCCGCGCGCGGTGATCGGCTCGTGCCGGGAACCGGGCCCGAACCACTCCGGATGGGACCGGCGCAGCCGCAGCGCCCGGGACGTGACCAGCAGCTTCTCGTCGTCCACCTCCTTCGGCTGCCGCCCGGTGTCGAGCCGGAACAGGTGCTCGCGGCGCCGCCCGTAGTCGACCGGCCGCCGGTTGTCGGGGTCGACCAGCGACAGGCCCGTCATCTCACATCCCTGGTAGACGTCCGGGACGCCCGGCATCGCCAGCTGGACGAGCTTCTGCCCGAGCGTGTTCACGCGCGCGTACGGGGCCAGCTTCGCGACGAACGACGTCATGTCGGTCACCAGGTCCGGATCGGCCAGGACGGCGCGCGCGTACTCCAGGACGGCCTCCTCATAGCCGGAGTCCTGTTCGGCCCAGGAAGTGCGCGTCTTGGCCTCGCGCATCGCCTTGGTGAGGAACTCCTCCAGCCTTCCGATGGTGAGCGGCCACGCACCCACGAGCGTCTGCCAGAACAGGTATTCCAGGTCCGGTTCCAGGGGTGATGTGCCGGGACCCCAGTTCCGCCACCGGTCCACCGATTCGGCCCAATCCGCGGGCAGTTCCGACAACACCGCCAGCCAGGCCCGCACGTCCTCCTCGCGCTTGGTGTCGTGCGTGGACAGCGTCGTCATCGTCAACGGCCAGTCGCGGGCAAGCCGGATGCAGAACGCGTGGAAGTCCGGCTGCCCGACGCTGAACCGGCCCGGCGCGCCGCCCACCTCGTTCAGCGCGGCCATCCGGTTCCAGCGGTAGAACGCCGTGTCCTCCACGCCCTTGGCGGCGAGCGGGGACGAGGTCTGCTGGAACCGCACGATGAACTCGGCGTCGGTGCGCTCACCGCGCCCCAGGGCCAGGTCCACGATGACGTCGAGGTCGCCGTGCATGTCCTCCGGCAGGTGCGCGCGCGCACGGCGGGCGGCCTCGTTCACGACGTCCACGGCCTGCTGGGGAGCGTCCTCCCCGGGCACGACGTACGCGCGGTAGACGGGCATGGAGACCAGCAGTTCGACCAGTGCCCTCTCCAGGCCCGGACGGCGCTCGCCCACGACCCGGGCGAGGACGCGCTGGAGCCGCTCGATCTCGGGCTTGAGGCCGTGCTCGGCGGCGTGCGTCCGGGCGTCGCGCTCGACCTCCTCGAAGGAGGCCGGGTTGCCCGTGAGCGACACGTAGTAGTCGGTCAGCGGCCTCTCCCCCGCGGGGTCGAGGAACAGCCCGCCGATCATGCCGAGCGCGTCGTAGCCGGTGGTGCCCGCGCACGGCCAGTCCGGCGGCAGCCGCTCCTCCCCCTCAGTGATCTTCTCGACGAGCAGCCAGCGGTCCGGCGCGGCCTCGGCGAGCCGCCGCAGGTAGCCGCGCGGGTCGGCGAGCCCGTCGGGATGGTCGACGCGCAGCCCGTCCACCAGGCCGTCCCTGACCAGGTTCAGCAGCAGCGCGTGCGTGCGCTCGAAGACCTCCGCGTCCTCCTGCCGCAGCCCGATCAGGCCGGAGATGTCGAAGAAGCGCCGGTAGTTGGGCTCGCCCTCGCCGGGCGGGACGAGCCGCCCGCCGCCGGCCTCCCAGTCGACGTCGAACCACCCGGCGAACCGCGACCGCGGCCCCTCCGCCAGGACGTCGGCGAAGGGCAGGTTCAGCCCGGCCGGCTCCGGGATCGCCATGTGGTTCGGGACGACGTCCACCAGCACCCGGAGCCCGTGCGCCCGGAACCGGGTCACCATGGCGCCGAACGCCTCCGGCCCGCCCAGCTCCTCCGACAGCCGGGCGTGGTCGACGACGTCGTAGCCGTGCGTGGAGCCCGGCGCGGCCTGCAGGACCGGCGACAGGTAGACGTGCGACACGCCGAGGGCCGCCAGGTAGGGGGCCAGCGCCGCGGCGTCGGCGAACCCGAAGTGCGCCTCGGGCGTTCCTCGGAGCTGGAGGCGGTAGGTGCCGGTCGGCGGCGCGGCGAGGGCGTCCTCCTCCGGGACGCCGCGGTCCACGCGTTCGGATGTCTCCGCCCGTTCGGGCCTGTGGTCCTCGGACACGGTTTCCTCGGGGGGTTCGGTGACGGGCATCGGTTCCTCGGGGGCGGGCTCGGCCTCCATCTCGTACCCCCGCCTCAGACCCGGCGCATGACCTGGATGGACCGGGCGGCGACCGGCACGTTCTCGCGGGACTTCACGACGGGCGACTCCTCCTCGGCGAGCAGCGGATCGGCGGTGTCGAGCACCTTTATCCACATCTGCCCGTACAGCACGGGCGGAAGCGCGAACGGCAGGTCCCCGTCATGGGCGTTGATCAGCAGCAGGAACGAGGCGTCCCTGACCTGCCGTCCGCGCCGGTCCGGTTCGCCGATCGCGTCGCCGTTCAGGAACACGGTCAGCGACTTGTTGAAGCCGGCGGACCAGTCGCGGCCGGTCATCTCCGCCCCGCCGGGCGTGAACCAGACGAGGTCGGGCAGATCCTCGGGTCTCGCTCCCGCGCGGGTGCGCCGGGAGCTCTCGTCGCCGCCGCTGAAGAAGCGCCGCCGCCGGAACACCGGATGCTCGGTGCGCAGTGCCGACAGGCGGCGGACGAAGTCGAGCAGCGGGCCGCGCTCGTCGAAGAACGTGTCGTCGCGCAGGCCCGTCCAGTCGACCCACGACAGCTCGCTGTCCTGGCAGTAGGCGTTGTTGTTGCCCCCCTGCGTCCGCCCTATCTCGTCGCCGTGCAGGAGCATCGGCACGCCCTGCGACAGGAACAGGGTGGTCAGGAAGTTGCGCTTCTGCCGCTCGCGCAGCGAGATGATGTCGAGGTCGTCGGTCTCGCCCTCGTGGCCGCAGTTCCACGACCGGTTGTCGTCGGTGCCGTCCCGGTTCCCCTCCCCGTTGGCCTCGTTGTGCTTGCCGTCGTAGGAGACGAGGTCGTGCAGCGTGAAGCCGTCATGGCAGGTCACGAAGTTGATCGAGGCGATGGGGCGGCGGCCGTCGTCGGCGTACAGGTCGGACGAGCCCGTCAGCCGGGAGGCGAAGTCGGGCAGCGTGCCCGGCTGCCCGCGCCAGTAGTCGCGCGTCGTGTCCCGGTACTGGCCGTTCCATTCCGTCCACAGCGGCGGGAAGTTGCCGACCTGGTAGCCGCCCTCCCCCACGTCCCACGGCTCGGCGATCAGCTTGACCTGCGAGACCACCGGGTCCTGCTGGACGAGGTCGAAGAACGCCGACAGCCGGTCCACCGCGTGCAGCTCGCGGGCCAGCGTCGCGGCGAGGTCGAAGCGGAACCCGTCCACGTGCATCTCGGTCACCCAGAACCGCAGCGAGTCCATGATCAGCTGCAGGACGTGGGGGCTGCGCATCAGCAGGCTGTTGCCGGTGCCCGTGGTGTCCATGTAGTAGCGGCCGTCGTCCTCCGTGAGCCGGTAGTACGAGGCGTTGTCGATGCCGCGGAACGACAGCGTCGGCCCGAGGTGGTTGCCCTCGGCGGTGTGGTTGTAGACGACGTCCAGGATCACCTCGATCCCGGCCTCGTGCAGCGACTTCACCATCGCCTTGAACTCCAGCACCTGCTCGCCGCGCTGGCCGGACGAGGAGTACTCGTTGTGCGGCGCGAAGAAGCCGATGGTGTTGTAGCCCCAGTAGTTGCGCAGCCCGCGGCTCGTCAGCGCGTCGTCGTGGACGAACTGGTGGACGGGCATCAACTCGACCGCCGTCACCCCGATCGAGCGCAGATGGTCCGTGATCACCGGATGGCCGAGCGCCGCGTACGTGCCGCGCATCGCCGGCGGGATGTCCGGATGCCGGGCGGTGAGCCCCTTGACGTGCGCCTCGTAGATCACCGTCTCGTGGTAGGGGGTGCGGGGCGGGCGGTCGTCCCCCCAGTCGAAGTAGGGGCTGACGACCACCGACCGCATCGTGTGGCGCGCCGAGTCGGCGTCGTTGCGCGACCAGGGGTCTCCGAAGTTGTATCCGAAGCACGCCTCGTCCCAGTCGACCTGGCCTTCGACGGCCTGGGCGTACGGGTCGAGCAGCAGCTTCGAGGGGTTGCAGCGCAGGCCGCGCGGCGGATCGTACGGCCCGTGCACCCGGAACCCGTACCGGCGGCCCGGCATGACGCCCGGCAGGTAGCCGTGCCACACGAAGGCGTCCACCTCCGGCAGCGTCAGCCGCGTCTCCTCACCGTCGCCCGCGGGTCCGTCGAACAGGCACAGCTCCACCTTCTCGGCCACCTCGGAGAAGACGGCGAAGTTCGTCCCCGCGCCGTCGAACCGGGCCCCCAGGGGGTAGGCGTCACCCGGCCAAACCTGAGCCAATTGGTCCGCCCTTCGTAGGGTGCGGCGCCGGGCGCCCGAGCGCGCACGTACCGGGGGCCGCACCCCGGGAGCCCTTCCCTCTGGGGGATGGATCACACCGATCGGGACCCCACTGGCCAGAACGGACATCCGTGGGTTACGTTAGGGGAGCCTTACCTTAATGAGGACGCCCTAACCGGCGCCGGTGGGGCACTCTGCGAAGAGGACGAGCCGCACGGAAGGTCTCCCACCGGAATGTACGTCTGCATCTGCAACGCCGTCACCGAGGACGACGTTCACGGCTGCATGGCGAGCGGTTGCACGACGGCCAAGGCCGTCAAGGCGGCCTGCGGCTTCAAGCCGGGCTGCGGTCTGTGCACCAAACGCATCCACACGATGGTCAGCGAGTACCGCGCCTCCACGGCCCTGGCGGACGCCCTGCTCGGCGGCAACGACCCCGCGTCCACGACCGCCGCCTGAGCAGACCGCTCCCTTACGTTCCGTTCCAATACAGGAACGCACTGTGTGCGATTAGGTACTGTCCCGGATCCGGCCCGGCATGGAAGCATGGGGCCATGGAAGGCGACAACGACATCATCGCTCTGCTGAACGAGCAGCTCACCGCCGAGCTCACGGCGATCAACCAGTACTTCCTGCACTCCAAGATGCAGGAGAACTGGGGCTTCACCCGCATCGCCAAGCACACCCGCGACGAGTCCTTCGACGAGATGCGGCACGCGGAGCGGCTCACCGACCGGATCCTGTTCCTGGAGGGCCTGCCGAACTACCAGAAGCTCGGCACCCTGCGCATCGGGCAGACGATCGTCGAGCAGCTCAAGGCGGACCTGGAGATCGAGATGGAGGCCGTGGCCCGGCTGCGGCCCGGCATCGAGCTGATGCGCTCGCGCGGCGACGTCACCTCCGCACGGATCTTCGAGGACATCCTCGCCGACGAGGAGGAGCACATCGACTACCTGGAGACCGAGCTGAGCCTCGTCCAGGCCCTCGGCGAGCAGAACTACCTGCAGCGCCTCACCGAATCGCCCGGCGAGGGCGGCCCGAGCCCCGTGTGAGCCCTACGGCGCCCGCCCGCCGCTCCTGCGCAGCACGTACGGCTGGATGATGCCGAGACCGCGGACCGGGCGCTTGACGATCCGCGTGACCTCGTAGCCCGGCGCCTTCTCCAGGCACGCCGCCAGCTCCGCGTCGATCACCACCGCGCCCGGCCGGGCGAGCGAGGTGAGCCGGGCCGCGAGGTTCACGGTCGTGCCGAACACGTCGCCCATCAGCGGCAGGACGGGCCCGTGGGCGACGCCGACCCGCACGTCCGGGACTTCGGTCTCGTCCTGGATCGCCGCCGCCACCGTCAGCGCGATCTCCGCGCCGATCTCCGGCGTCGCCGCGCTGAACAGCACCTCGTCGCCGAGCGTCTTCACCAGCCGGCCGCCGCAGGAGGCGATGATGTCCGCGGCGGTCTCCTCGAACCACTCCACGACGCGGGCGAGCTCGATCTCCTCCAGCTCCCGGCTGACCTGGGTGAAGGAGACCATGTCCGCGAACCCGACCGTGGTCATCGGCCGGCCCGCCGAATCGCCGTTCTCCCGGCTCGCCGCCGCGGCCAGCGCCCGCGTCCCCGCGGCCGCGAGCTGCCGCCGCCAGGCGTGCAGGACCAGCGGCTCGAAGTCGCCGATGTGCTTCTCGGCGATGTCCACCACCGTGTCCACCGCCTGCGCGGACGGCGTCTCGGTCAGGTCCTGCGTCAGCATGCTGCGCAGCAGGTTGACCTGCCATTCGGCGAGCCTCGTCATGGTCTGGCCGAACGCCCTGACCAGCCGGATCACGCCGTCCTCGTCGAGGATCCCGTCGTCGACGAGCCTGCGGAGACGGTCCAGCGCCGCCACGTCGCCCTCGGTGTAGGCGATCGTCTCGTCGGGCATCGACGGATAGCCGAACGCCCGCCAGATCCGTCCGGCGAAGTCCCGGGACACGCCGGACAGCCGGACGGCCTCGACGCGGTTGTACCGCAGCTCGCCGCCCAGCAGGAGCTCTTCGATCTCCTTCGGATCCGGCAATCCGGCCGCCATCATCCGCCCCTCAGTCCGCGGCCGCCGTGGGCCGTGGCGGCGGCGTCGTGAATCGGTACCCGCACATATCGTCGCAGATCAGCATCAACGTCAACGGGCGGATGCCGGATCGCCTCGTCCCGTTCACCGGACGTGCACCACATCGCCCGCACTGACCGCCGTGTCGCCGGCCGGTCCGGCCACCACGAGGCGGCCCTCCTCGTCCACGTCCCGCGCCGTCCCGGTCAGCCGCTCGCCGCCGGGCATCTCCACCCGCACCTCGCGGCCGAGGGTCGCGCACAGGTCCCGGTACGCGGTGCGCAGCCCGCTGCTCTCCGGATCGCCGCCGAGCGCCGTCCACTCCTGGTACCAGGTGCCGAACTCGCGCAGGATCGCCCGCAGCAGCGGCGCCCGGTCGCTGAGCGGCGCACCCTCGATCGCGAGGGACGTCGCGGTCGGCACCGGCAGTTCCTCCTCGCGCAGCCCCACGTTCAGCCCGACCCCGACCACGAGCCCGCCGTCGACCATCTCGGCGAGGATCCCGGCGAGCTTGCGGTCCCCGACCAGCACGTCGTTCGGCCACTTGAGGCGCACGTCCACCGCGGTGTCGCCTCTCTCACCGCCCTCGCCGCCGGCGCCGAGGAACCCCTCCCCCGCCTGAGACCAGGCGGTCATCCGGCGGAGGGCGGTGGCGACCGCGACGCCGGTCAGCAGCGACGCCCACGCGAACCGCGCCACCGGCACGCGGGGACGCAGCAGCATCGAGAACATCAGCCCCGACCGCGGCGGCGCCGTCCAGGTCCGCCCGAGCCGCCCGCGGCCCGCCGTCTGCAGCTCGGTGACCAGCACCGTCCCCTCCGGCGCGCCCTCCCGCGCCCGCTCCGCGAGGTCGGCGTTGGTGGACCCGGTCTCCTCCACCACGCGGACGTCCCGCCACAACCCGCCCTCCCGCACGAGCGCGCGCCGCAGCGCCGCCTCGTGCAACGGCGGCCGGCCGAGATCCCCATACCGTGAGTCGCTCACACCACCAATCCAACCCCATCACGAATTCGATCTTGGGACCGGCGTCCGGGCGCGGCGGCCTCGCTCGTTAGGGTGCCCCCTATGGATGGTGCGACGCTGGATGGTGTGACGCTGCGGCGCGACGGGCACGTCGCGGAGATCGTGCTGGACCGGCCCGAGGCCCTCAACGCGCTGTCGACCGCGATGGCCCGGCGCCTCGCGGACGTGTGCGCCGAGGTCGCGGCGGACGCGTCGGTCCGCGCCGTGGTCCTCAGCGCCGCCGGGGAGAAGGCGTTCTGCGTGGGCGCCGACCTCAAGGAGCGCAACGCGATGAGCGACGAGGAGATCCTCGCGCAGCGCCCCGTCTTCCGCGCCGCGTTCGGCGGCGTCCTGAACCTCCCGCAGCCGGTGGTCGCGGCCGTGCACGGCTACGCCCTCGGCGGCGGCTGCGAGTTCGCGCTGTCCGCCGACATCATCGTCGCGGACGAGTCGGCCGTGTTCGGCCTCCCCGAGGTGGGCGTCGGCCTCGTGCCCGGCGGCGGCGGAACCCAGCTCGCGCTGCGCCGCCTCGGCCCCGGCAAGGCCGCCGACCTGGTCTTCACCGGCCGCCGCCTCGGCATCGAGGAGGCCCTCGCCTACGGCCTCGCCGACCGCCGGGTCCCCGCGGGCACCGCCCGCGAGGAGGCCCTCGGCATCGCCGCGGTCATCGCCGGCAACTCCCCCACCGCCGTCCGCGCCGCCAAGCGCGCGATGCGCCAGGGCGGCGGCACCGCCCTGGAAGCCGCCCTCGACCTCGAAGAGAACGCCTGGCGCACCGTCGCCTTCTCCGCCGACCGCCGCGAGGGCATCGCCGCCTTCAACGAGAAGCGCAAGCCCGTCTGGCCCGGCTGAGGTTCTAGGTCAGGGCGTCGGAGCGGCCTGCCTTCAGGCGGGGCCACTGGGCCGTCGGGCGGCCGTCGGTGCGGAAGAAGCCGCCGTCGACCGACCCTTCGCGCGGCCAGCCTTCGGGTGAGTCCTCCCAGTCCTCCTGGCGCCCGTAGACGGACATGTCCATGAGCGAGTAGGCGATGTCCATGGCCTCGACGCCGCGGCCGTTCGTCCAGTAGGTCTCGAAGACGCGGTCGCCGTCCCGCAGGTAGAAGACCAGGTGGAACATGCCGGCCCGGCGGCCGGCGAGCAGGGTCCCGGCGGAGTCCTGGGCGGAGTACCAGGGCATCTCCCAGCCCATGAAGTCGCGGTACCGGACGCTCTCCTCGTAGGGGCCCTGGCACAGCGTGGCGTAGGTGATGCCGGCGGCGTGCAGGTTGGACAGCTCCCTGACCTGGCCGTTGAAGTACGTGCAGCCGTCGCACTGCTCGGCGGCGGGCCGACCGGTGGACCACATCATGTAGTACGCGATCAGCTGGCGGCGGCCCTCGAAGGCGTCCAGCAGCGTGACGGGGCCGTCCGGGCCGGTCAGGGGCGCCGAGGCGTCCACCTCCACCATCGGCAGCCGCCGCCGCGCCGCCGCGATCGCGTCGCCCGCGCGGGTGTGGGCCTTCTCCCGCACCCGCAGGGCGTCCAGTTCGGCCTGCCAGGCGGCCCGGTCGACCACCTCGGGCATCGGCGTCGTGGAGTTCATGGCTTCCCTTCCTCTCGGTGGACCGTCACCCCACCGACGAAGGGCGCCCGCCGGGATCGACACCCGCGGCGAAGAATTTCTCAGAGTTCGCGGAGGCGGCGCGCCAGATAGCGGCGCTCGGGCTCGGTGGGCGCGAGCTCCAGCGCCTCCTCGTACGCCGCTCCGGCCTCGGCGGCGCGGCCGGAGCGGCGGAGCAGGTCGGCGCGGGTCGCGGGCAGGAGGTGGTAGCCGGCGAGCCTCCCCGACGCCGCGAGCTCGTCGACGAGGGCGAGGCCGGCCGGGACGCCGTCCGTCATCGCGACCGCCACGGCGCGGTTGAGGTCCACGACCGGGGACGGCGCCAGCCGGGCCAGCTCGCCGTACAGGGCCGCGATCTGCGGCCAGTCGGTGGCCGCCGCGTCGGGCGCGGTGGCGTGGCAGGCGGCGATGGCGGCCTGCACCTGGTAGGGACCCGGACGCCGCATCGCGACCGCCCGGTCGAGCGTCTCCACGCCTTCGGCGATGAGCGCCCGGTCCCATCGGGACCTGTCCTGGTCCTCCAGGGTGACCAGGACGCCGCCGTCCGTGCGGGTGGGGCGGCGGGCCTCGTGCAGCAGCATCAGCGCGAGCAGCCCTCGCGGCTCGGGTTCGGCCGGCATCAGCCGGACGAGCACGCGCGCCAGGTGGACGGCCTCGGCCGCCGGCCCCCGCCGCCCCTCCTCGCCGTAGCCCTCGTTGTAGATCAGGTAGAGCACCGCGAGGACGGCGGCGAGGCGCCGCGGGAGATCCGCGGCCGCCGGGACCCGGTACGGGATGCCCGCCTCCCGGATCTTGCGCTTCGCGCGGACCAGGCGCTGCGCCATCGCGGGTTCGGCGGTCAGGAACGCCCTGGCGATCTCGGCGGTGCTCAGCCCGGCCAGCGTGCGCAGGGTGAGCGCGACCCGGGCCGGGAACGGCAGCGCCGGGTGGCAGCAGGTGAAGATCAGCCTGAGCCGCTCGTCGGGGATGTCCTCCTCCGCGGGCTCACCGCCGCCGCCGGCCGCGAGCAGGCGCAGCTTGGCCGCGCTGGCCGCGTCGCGGCGCAGCCGGTCGAGCGCGCGGTTGCGGGCCGCCGTGGTGAGCCAGGCGCCCGGGCGGCGCGGGACGCCGTCGCGGGGCCAGCTCGCCAGCGCGGCGGCGAAGGCGTCCTGCGCGCAGTCCTCCGCCAGGTCCCAGTCGCCGGTGGCCGCGATCAGGGTGGCGACGACCTGGCCCCACTCGTCCCGGTACGCCGCGTCGACGGCCGCCCGCACGCGCTCGCCGGGCGCGGTCATTCCCAGAGGGGGCGGATCTCGACGCCGCCCCAGCGCGCGTAGGGATGGCCGGCGGCGATCTCGATCGCCTCGTCCAGGTCCGCGCACTCGATGATCAGCAGACCGCCGACGAAGTCCTTGGTCTCGGCGAACGGCCCGTCGGCGACCAGGGTCTCCCCGTCGCGGACCCGGACCGTGGTCGCGTCCGCCACGGGCCGCAGCCGCGCGCCGACGAGCTTGGCGCCGCGCCGGTCCAGATCCGCCTGCCACGCCCGGTGCCCCGGATCGGCCGCCAGCTCCTCGTTGCTCGGCGAGACCGACTCGTCGTCGCAGATGAGCAGCGCGTACCTCATGAGCCCATTCTCCCAGGGAGCGACCCCCTGGGAAGGCACACGTCAGCCCGTGTTCTGGAGGCCGGCGGCGACGCCGTTCACCGACAGCAGGAGCAGGTCCTCCAGGTGGGCGCGCTCCGCGTCGTCCTCCACGCCCGCGCGCAGCGCCTTCAGGGCCCGCAGCTGGAGGTGGGAGAGCGCGTCCACGTAGGGGTTGCGGAGCTCGACCGCGCGGGAGAGGACCCTGCGGTTCTCCAGGAGGCGGTCGTGGCCGGTGACCGCCAGGACGAGGCGGCGGGTGCGGTCGTACTCGGTCAGGACGGTCTCGGAGAGCCCGGGGCGCTCGCCGAGGGCCAGGTAGCGCTCGGCGATCGCCCGGTCGGACTTGGCGAGGCTCATCTCGGCGTTGTCGAGGAGGGTGTTGAACAGCGGCCACGCCTCGTAGGCCTCGCGGAGCTCGGCGACGTCGCGGCCGTCGTCGGAGACGGCGGCGAGGCCGCTGCCGAGGCCGTACCAGCCGGGGAGGTTGACGCGGGTCTGCGTCCAGGCGAACACCCAGGGGATGGCGCGCAGGTCCTCCAGGCCGCGGGCGGCCTTGCGGCGGGCCGGGCGGGAGCCGATGCGCAGCTCGGCGATCTCCTCCAGGGGGCTGACCCGGGCGAACCAGACGGCGAAGTCCTCGGTCTCGATGAGGGCCCGGAAGGCGGCCCTCGCCGCCTCGCTGATCTTGTCGGCGAGGGGGCGGAAGCGGGCGGCCGCCTCGCGGGCGCGGTCCTGGACGGCGTCGGTCGAGGCGAGCAGGACGGCGCTGGTGACCTGCTCGACGTGCCGCTTGGCGATCTCGGCGTGGCCGTACCGGGCGAAGATGACCTCGCCCTGCTCGGTGACCTTGAAGCGGCCCGCGACCGAGCCCGGCGCCTGCGCCAGGATCGCCCGGTTCGCGGGTCCGCCGCCGCGGCCCAGGGAGCCGCCGCGGCCGTGGAACAGCGTGAGCTTCACGCCGCCCCGGGCCGCCCACGCGGCGAGGGCCTCCTGCGTGTCGTAGAGCCGCAGCGTGGCGCTGGTCGGGCCGAGCTGCTTGGCCGAGTCGGAGTAGCCGAGCATGACCTCCAGGCGGCGGCCGGTGTCCTCCAGGCGGCGCCGCACGGCCGGGATCTCCAGCATCCCGTCGAGGACGGACGGCGCACGCTCCAGGTCCTCGCCGGTCTCGAACAGCGGGATCACGTCCAGGACGGGGGCGCCGCCGCCGAGGGTCTCGGCGAGGGCGTGCACGTTGGCGATGTCCTCGGCGGAGCGGGTGAAGGAGACGATGTAGCGGTGGCAGGCGCGGACGCCGAACCGCTGCTGGATCCAGGCGATGACCCGGAGCGTCTCCAGGATCTCCTCGGTCATCTCCGAGCGCGGGCCTCCGGAGCGCACCTCCGCGAGGGCCTTCTCGTGCAGCTCGGAGTGCTGGCGGATCTCCAGCTCGGCGAGGTGGAAGCCGAACGTCTCGACCTGCCAGATGAGCTGCTGGACGCGCCCGTAGGCCTGCCGGGGGGCGCCCGCGGCGGCGAGGGAGTCCTGCACGGCGCGCAGGTCGGCGAGCAGCTCCTCCGGGGAGGCGTAGGCGAGGTCGGCGTCGCGCTCGCGGGTCGCGGAGATGCGGGCGGCGGCGTGCAGGAGGAACTGGCGGTGCGGCTCCCCGGGCGACCGCTTGGCCGTCTCGCCGAGCAGCCGCGGGTGGGCGGTCCGGGCGGCGGCGAGGGCGTTCAGCAGGTCGCCGGACGCCGGGGTCGTCGACTCGTGGACGGTCAGCTCCCGGCCGATCCGGGCGCACGCCGCCTCCAGGGCGCGCAGGACGTGGTCCGCCTGGATCATGACGGCGTCCCGGGTGACCTGCGCGGTGACGTAGGGGTTGCCGTCGCGGTCGCCGCCGATCCAGCTGCCGAACCGCAGGTAGGGGCGCGCCTTCGGCGGCCGGGCGCCGGAGCCCTCGCCGTCCAGGGCGCGGTCCAGGGACCGGTAGACGTGCGGGACGACCCGGAAGATCGTCTCGTCGAACGCGGCCATCGCGGTGCGGACCTCGTCCAGCGGGTCCATCTGCGAGACCCGGCGCAGCGCGGTCCGCCACAGCAGGTCGATCTCCTCGCGGAGGCTGCGCTCGGTCTCCTCGCGCTCGCTCGCGCCGGGGTCGCCGTTCAGCCGGGCCAGCAGGTCGCTGATCCGCTGGATGGCGGTGACGACCGCGCGGCGGCGGGCCTCGGTGGGGTGCGCGGTGAACACCGGCCGGAACTCCAGGCCCTCGACGACCGCGTCGAGCCGGCCGTCGCCCGCGGCGCGGATCTCCTCGACCGCGGCGGCCACGGACCCGGCGACGGCGCCGCCGGTGTCGCGCTCCCGGAGCGTCCGGATGCGGTGGTGCTCCTCGGCCAGGTTCGTCAGGTGGAAGTACACGGTGAACGCGCGGGCGACCTGCCCGGCGCGCTCCAGCGACCAGCCGTCGACGAGGGCGGCGACGTCGTCCCCGCCCGTCTCGCCGCGGCGGGCCGCGATCACCGCGTGGCGGAGCCGCTCGACGTCGTCCAGAAGCCCCGGGCCGCCGTACTCCACGAGGGAGTCGCCGAGCATGGCGCCGAGCAGCCGCACGTCGCGGCGCAGCGGTTCGGGCATGTCCTGCCGGAGGATGTCTCGCGTCTTCGTAGCCACCCGACCAAGGGTAACGAGAGGCCGCGAGGCGCTTCCCCACCGGCCCGCGCCTCCCGCGGGCCCGCGTCCGTCCCGGTCAGCGGGCCCCGGCCGCGTGCGCGGCATCAGCGGGCGGTTACCCTGGCGCGCATGGCGATGGAAGCCCCTGAACCCCCGGTGGACTACGACATCCACACCACGGCGGGAAAGATCGCGGATCTGGAACGGCGCCGTTACGAGGCGGTGCACGCCGGCTCGGCGCGCGCCGTGGAGAAGCAGCACGCCAAGGGCAAGATGACGGCCCGGGAGCGGATCGACGCGCTCCTGGACCCCGGCTCGTTCGTCGAGTTCGACGAGATGGCGCGGCACCGCTCCACCAACTTCGGGATGGAGAAGAACCGCCCCTACGGCGACGGCGTCGTCACCGGGTACGGCACGGTGGACGGACGTCCCGTCGCGGTCTTCAGCCAGGACTTCACCGTCTCCGGCGGCTCCCTCGGCGAGGTCTTCGGCGAGAAGATCTGCAAGGTCATGGACCACGCGGTCACGACCGGCTGCCCGGTGATCGGCATCAACGACTCCGGCGGCGCGCGGATCCAGGAGGGCGTGGTCGCGCTCGGCCTGTACGCGGAGATCTTCAAGCGGAACGTGCACGCCTCCGGCGTCATCCCGCAGATCTCGCTGGTCATGGGGCCGTGCGCGGGCGGGGCCGTGTACTCCCCCGCGATCACCGACTTCATCGTCATGGTGGACCAGACGTCCCACATGTTCATCACCGGGCCGGACGTCATCAAGACGGTCACCGGCGAGGAGGTGACCATGGAGGAGCTCGGCGGCGCCCACTCGCACAACTCGCGCTCCGGGGTCGCCCACTACCAGGGGTCGGACGAGGACGACGCGATCGAGTACGTCAAGGCGCTGCTGTCGTACCTGCCGTCGAACAACCTCTCGGACGCGCCCGCGTTCGACGTGCCCGTCGACCCCTCCGAGGTGGACGAGGAGCTCGACTCCCTCATCCCCGACTCGCCGAACCAGCCGTACGACATGCACACCGCCATCGAGCACGTGCTGGACGACGGCGAGTTCCTGGAGGTCCAGGCGCTGTACGCGCCCAACATCATCGTCGGCTTCGGCCGGGTGGAGGGCCACTCGGTCGGCATCGTCGCCAACCAGCCGATGCAGTTCGCCGGGACGCTCGACATCGACGCCTCCGAGAAGGCCGCCCGGTTCGTCCGGACGTGCGACGCCTTCAACATCCCGGTGCTGACGTTCGTGGACGTCCCGGGCTTCCTGCCCGGCACCGACCAGGAGTGGAACGGGATCATCCGGCGCGGCGCGAAGCTCCTGTACGCCTACGCCGAGGCCACCGTCCCGCTCGTCACGGTCATCACCCGCAAGGCCTACGGCGGCGCCTACGACGTCATGGGGTCCAAGCACCTCGGCGCCGACATCAACCTGGCCTGGCCGACCGCGCAGATCGCCGTGATGGGCGCGCAGGGCGCGGTGAACATCCTGTACCGGCGCGAGCTGGCCGCCGCGGACGACCCCGACGCCCGCCGCGCCGAGCTGATCACCGAGTACGAGGACGCGCTCGCCAATCCCTACATCGCGGCGGACCGCGGCTACATCGACAACGTGATCAAGCCGTCCGAGACGCGCGGGCAGGTGGTGCGGGCGCTGCGGGCGCTGCGCGAGAAGCGCAAGACCCTGCCGCCCAAGAAGCATGGGAACATCCCGCTCTAGCGGGGACACGCCCGGAATGTTGGAGATCTTGTGACCGCCGACAGCACGCCGTTCCTCCGGGTCGTCCGCGGCGACCCGGGTCCGGAGGAGGTCGCGGCGCTCGTCGCCGTGCTGACCGCCCGCGCCAGGGCCGCCGCCGCGTCCCGCGACGGCGCGGCCGGGGCCGCG
>NZ_JBFARL010000131.1:0-24046 GCF_040674655.1 Actinomadura sp. NPDC049753
GCGAGGCGGCCCCGGAGGTGGTCGTCAACGAGTTGACCGCCATCGGGGACATCGATACTCGCCATTTCGAGCGCAGCTTCGCCGCGACCGACCGGCTGCGGATCGAGGGCAACGACAATCTGCTCGCGGCCGCGCGGGCCGCGGGGGTGCGGCGGTTCGTCGCGCAGAGCAACGGTGCGTTCACCTACGCGCGGACCGGTGGGCGGGTCAAGAGCGAGCAGGACTCCCTGGATCGTTCACCGGTCGCTCCGATGGCTGCGATGATCGCCGCGGTCGAGCATCTGGAGAAGGCCGTGCTGGGCGCGGAGTGGACCGAGGGGATCGTGCTGCGCTACGGCGCGTTCTACGGGCCGGGCACCTCCATGGCGCCGGGTTCGGAGCAGCTGGAGATGATCCGCAAGCGCAAGTTCCCGGTCGTCGGCGACGGTGGTGGGGTGTGGTCGTTCGTCCACATCGCCGACGCCGCCGAGGCTACGGTCGCGGCGGTGGAGAAGGGCGGCCGCGGTGTCTACAACATCGTGGACGACGACCCGGCCCCGGTCGCGGAATGGCTGCCGGAACTGGCGGCGATGCTGGGGGCCAAGAAGCCGCTGCGCGTGCCGCGGTTCGTCGGTCGGCTGGCCGCCGGACAGGCCGGAGTCGTCCTCATGACCGAACTGCGCGGCGCGTCCAACGCCAAGGCCAAGCGCGAACTGGGCTGGCACCCGGCACACCCCACCTGGCGCCAAGGCTTCCAGCCTGTGAAGTGACTTGTTGAGCGCCGCCCCGCCCTCCATGAGCGGGCGGAGCAGTCAGAGGGTGCGCCGTCGCATCCGTCCGGGGCGCGAAATTCACTACCCCCGGTGGACGAAGACGCCTGAGAACGGGGCGGGCATCCGCTCGCGGTTCGATGGCCGCGGAGCGAGGGATCGGCTTCGGCCGGTCCCTTCTCGCCTGCCTCAGGTCGGTGTGTCGGTGTCGTCCGAGGGGCGTTTGGCCGGCTGGGTGGACGAGGTGCGGCGGCGCTGGGACGGCTTGCGGCGTCCGGCCACCAGCACGTCGTCGGGGTCGTCGGCGGGCTTGTCGGGTTTCTCGGACGGGTCCGGGGCGGGGATCGCGGGCGGTTTGGGAGAACGGCGCGGCTTCTTCGCGGGCTTCGTCTCGGCCTGGCGCAGCGACTCCACGAAGCTCGCCGCGTCCTCCTCGTCCTCGTCGCCCTGACCGGGGCGGTGGAAGCGCTTGGCGACGACCCACTGGTCGAGGGTCAGACGGCCGCCGCCGCCCGCCGCGAACAGCAGGCTGGCCATGCCGAGCGCGAGGACCAGCTCGTAGCCGTTCTGGACGGACTCGCCGTCCACCAGGAACAGGCCCTGGTCCGCGTGGACGAAGATGAACGCGCCCGCCATGTCGATGAAGAGCAGGGCCCCGGCGACCGGCAGGCCGAGCCCGACGATCAGCGCGGCCCCGCCGAGGAGTTCGACGAACGCGGAGTAGACGGCCGCGGCGGTCGGCAACGGCACGCCGAGGGCGTCGAAGGAGCGGCCCGTCGCGGTGACCCCCGCCTCGATCTTCTGCCAGCCGTGCGCCATGAAGACGATGCCCACGCCCAGCCGCGCCAGGACTGCGGCGACGTCGTACAGCGGACGAGTGCGCATGCCAGCGGCTCCTTCGGCGCGGGGGGGACGGGCCCTGGTTGACGGAGAGTATGACGGCCCCGGGGCGGATATCGCGAACATCGCAGGTGAACGGGACGCTCAGGTTTCGATGGAGGCGCGGACGAGGGCCGCGGCGACGGTTCTGCAAACGTGCTCCAGGGCCTCGACGCCGTCCCGCATGGTGGGGTCGCGTTCGGAGAGAGCGGCGAGCAGGAAGGTGCGGCCCGCGATGGCGACGATCCCGATGCTGTTGACCGTCCAGGCGCCGCCGTGCCTTTCGCGGGGGAGCCAGCCGTTCTTCACCTCGGCGTCGGTCCCCGCCGCGCCGACTCCCCATGCCTGCTCCGGCGCCACGTCCCCCATCAGGCGGCGGACGTAGCGGCGGCTCGCGGAACCGAGCGGGCTGTTCGCGGAGGTGAGGGCGGTCAGCAGCCGGATCTGGTCGGCGGCGCTCGTCGTCGTCGACCCCCAGGAGCCGCCGGGACCGGGCTCGGTGTCGCGCAGGCCGAATCTCCTGTTCGCGGAGGCCAGACCGCGCGCGCCTCCGATGGAACGCCACAACTCGCTGGCGGCGCCGTTGTCGCTGACCTTGATGGCACGCTCGGCGAGGGCCTTCTCACCGGACGTGAGTGCACGTCGCTCGTGCTGGGCCTGGAGAAGCAGCGCCATGACGATGTCGACCTTGACGATGCTGGCCGTCGCCGTGCGCAGGCCGTCGCCGTAGGAGTACGAGAGGCCGGTGGACGCCTCGCGCACCGAGATCGACAGAGCGCCGGTCCTGCCGTCCAGGTACCGGCGGAGCGCGCGGGTGAGTTCCTCGCGCTGAGATCGGGTGAGGGTGGGCGTCGTCGGATGCCGCCTCTGGGCCGGGGTCGTCGGGGCCATCGTAGGGACGGCGGGGGGCTCGTAGACGAACGCCGTCGAACCGGCCACGAGGATCGCGGTCGCGGCGAGCACCGCGCCGGCGAGGAGCGCGGCCCGTCTCATCGACGCCGTCCTGCGTCGGAATCCATGATCGGGAGTGTCGTGAGCGGGCTGTTACCTCTGCGTTAACACCCGAGATGGCGTAATAGGTGTGACACATCAGCCGCTTCGCGGTGAGAACATGAACGCATGACGGGTTCTCGCCAGCTGGAGTACTTCAGGGCGGTGGCGCGTGAGCTGCACTTCACGCGTGCGGCGGAGACGCTGCAGATCGCGCAGCCCGCACTGTCCCAGCAGATCCGCAAGCTGGAGCGGCAACTCGGCATCACCCTGTTCGAGCGCAACAACCACAGGGTCGAGCTGACACCGGCCGGGTCGGCGCTACTGGAGCACGCCGAGCGGATCCTGTCCGACATCGCGGCGGTCGAGGACGAGATGCGCGGCTGGGCGGAGGGGACGCGGGGACGGATCCGCCTCGGCGGGGCCCGCGGCCTGACGGCCCGGCTCGCGCGCCTGCTGGCGGAGTTCGCCGGGGAGTTCCCGGCGGTCGACGTGGAACTGCGGGAGATGAACACCGAGGAGATGGTCGCGGGCCTCGGCGGAGGACGCCTCGACGCGGCGACCGTCGTCCGGATGCCTCCGCAGGAGGAAGGGCGGAGGCTGGAGTCCCTCCCCCTCGGAGAGGAGCCGCTCGTCCTCATCACTTCGGTGTCGGCGCCGCTCGCGGGCAGGTACAGGGTGCCCGTCGCCGCGCTGGACGGTGTCGACCTGGTCTGCTACTCGCCGGGCTCGGTGATCCGCGAGATCGTCCTGTCCGCCTTGGCGGCCGCCGGCGCGACGGCGCGCATCCGGTTCGAGACGCGGGAGTACAGCACGGCCAGGGCCATGGCGAGCGTGGGACTGGCCGCCGCCGTCGTCCCCCGCTCGGTGGCCGAGGAGCCGGGCCAGCCGGTGAGCGTCGTCCGGCTCGAGCCCGAACCGACCTGGGCGCCGTCCCTCGCCTGGCCCGCCGGACGCCGTCCGAGCCCCGCGCTGGCCGCGTTCATCGACTTCGCGGCGCGCCGTCCGGACCTCGCCTCGATCGGACCGTGACCGCCGGCCGCCGAGGGCCGGAGCGGCTTGCCGAGTCGTCCGCGAGGCTGACGGTAATAAGGCTGAGATATGACGGCGAGCTCCACTAGGTCTTGGACATCTTGTAGCTACCGGCGCGAGCATGGAGGCGTCCCCAAAGAACGTGGACTCTTACAGAGGAGCTGGACATGAACCGTGGCGAGCGCGGGCGGCGCGAGTACGAAGGATTGATGGGGCGCAGGCCTGAGGAGGCGCTCGGTGAGGTGCTCCAGACATCCCCGCAGATGTTCGAAGCCGTGGTGGAGGGGGCGTTCGGCGGGGCGCTGGCCCGGCCCGAACTGAGCCGCCGAGCGCGCGAGCTGGCCTCCGTCGCCATCATCGCGGCCGTGGGCGGCGCCGAACGCCGCCTCGCCAGCCATGTGCGGGGAGCGTTGCGCCAGGGCATCGAGCCGTCCGAACTGCTGGCCCTGTGCGAGCACATCTCGGTTTACGCGGGATTCCCTCGCGCGCTGGACGCGCTCGCCGTCGTCAACGGCGTTCTGGAAGAGCAGGGCATGGCGAAGCCGCCGCGCATGCACCGCGTCGCGCTGGCCGACCATGAGACTGTCGTCGCGCAGAAGGGCGACCGCGGACCGGCCGTGATCCTCTCGCACTCCCTGGGCGTGGACTGGCGCATGTGGGAGCCCGTCATGGAGCGGCTGGCGAACGGCCGGCGGGTCTTCGCCTACGACTTCCGCGGACACGGCGGCGCCGCCGGGGCGCCCCGCCCGTTCACCATGGACGACCTCGCCGGGGACCTGCTCGGTGTCCTCGACGCCTTCGACGTGGACCGGGCGCACGTCGTCGGCCTGTCGATGGGCGGTGGCATCGCGCAGACCGTCGCCGTCCGCGCACCCGAACGCGTCGCCTCGCTGGCCCTGCTCGCCACCACCGACCACGCCTTCGGCGCATTCGAGGACCGAGCCCGCTCCGGTGAGGCCGACGGCGTGGAAGCGCAGATCGTCCCCACCCTGACGCGCTGGTTCACGCCCGCCGCGCTCGCCACCGACCCCTGGGGCGTCCGGTACGCGCGGGAGCGCATCCGGCGCTTCGACTCCGCCGACTGGGCCGCGGCCTGGCGGGCCTTCAAGGGCGTGGACGTCCAGGGCCGGCTCACAGGCAAGGACTTCCCGACCCTGGTGCTCGCGGGTGAACTGGACGCCTCGACGACCCCGGAGATCATGTCCGGCATCGCCGGGCGCATCCCGGGCTCGACCTACCGGCAGCTTCCCGGCACGCCGCACATGCAGACGCTCGAACGTCCCGATCTGGTCGCCGAAGCCCTCGACGAGTTCCTCCCCGCCGATCGCTAGAGCCGGCGCCCTCCCCCTTGCGGGTGAGGCGGTCGCCCCGCGCGGGGGAGGGGCGCCCGCCCGGCGGACGGCAGGCTTCGATCATGACGGGAATGTCCGGAGTGATCGGGGCGAGATGGGAAGCGGCGCGACGGCTCGGCGGGTACGGCGCCGCCGCGTCGTTGTCGCTTTATCTGGCGGTCAAGGTCGTGTGGATAGCGGCCGCGGCGTTCGGCCACGTTCCAGCGAATTTCGGCGGTGCGGACTGGATCGCGCTCAACGTGGTGACGGTCGGCATGTCCGCGACCGGGGTCGCGCTGGGGCTCGTCCTGGCGCGGGGCATGCGGTGGCGGATCCCGGCCGCGCCTCTGGTCTTCCTCACCTGGATGGGCAGCGGCTTCCTGATCCCCCTCATGCCCTACAGCCTGGTCAGTGCCCTCCTGGGCGGCGGCGGTGAGGAGGACACCGGCGGCGACGCGGCGCCGTCCTGGGAGATGACTTTCATCGGCATCGGATTCACCGGCATGGGCATCGGTCTCGCCATCGCGCTCCCCATCTACATGCGGGAACGATGGCCGACCGCCTTCCTGGGACGCCTCTCCGACCGCAACCGGACCGCCGTCCGACGCGCGCGGACGGCCGCCGTTCTCACCGCCGTGCCGACCGCCTTCTGGACGCTGTGGTCGGCGGGTGGGGAACTCGGCCTGGACCCCGCGCACCGCGACCTCGTCGACGTGAACACCCGCCTCCTCTTGGGCGACTCGGCCCTGTGGGCGCTCCTCGGCGTCTGGAGCGTCCTGGCCGTCAGCTCCGCACGCTCGGACATGCCCGCCTGGCTGCCGACGGCCATCGGATTCACCGCGTCCGGCTCCCTTTCCGCCTGGGGCGGCTGGAAACTCGCGGCCGCGCTCTTTCGCCCGGGCGGCTACACGTCCGCCGAGTATCCGATCGCGGCCATCGCCCTCAACGGCCTCGCCGTCGCAGGAGGCCTCCTGATGCTGAGCACCCTCCTGGCCTCCCTCCGCGCCTCCGCAGCGCCGCCCGCCAATGCGCAGGTCGGCAAGGGCTGAGCGCGGCGTGCGGCCGTTCAGCGAGTCCGGCCCCTCGGCTTCAGAGGTGTCGCGGGCATCGCGGGCGCCGGGATGGGGGCGCCGTCGTAGCCGCGGACGGTGCCGAAGCGGTCGCCTCCCATCCAGTCGTCGCGGGCGCGGGCTATCTCCTCTCCCGTCCGGGCGACGAAGTTCCACCACATGACGAGCTTCTCCTCGAACGGTTCGCCGCCCAGCAGCACGAGCCCGCTCGCCACGTCGGCCCTCAGGGGCAGCTCGCGGCGGCCGGATCCCAGGTACAGCATCGACCCGGGGTCCACGCGCATGCCGTCGACCTCTGTGACGCCGGACATCGTGAGCACGGCGTACTCGAAGTCCGGTTCCACGGGCAGGCGCACGTCCGCGCCGTCCGCCAGGGCGATGTCCGCCCCGACGATGGGCGTGAAGACCGTGCCGGGCGACGCGGCCCCGTCCAGTTCCCCGAGGATCACGGTGGCGCCGAACCCCGGACCGTCGACGACGGGCAGGTCGGCGTGATGCTCGAACGCCGGGTCGGTGTCCCTGTCCGAATCGGGCAGCGCCACCCAGAGCTGGGCCCCGTGCAGGACGGGCCCGTGCCCGCGCGGCGACTCCTCCGAGTGCGAGATCGCCCGCCCGGACGTCATCAGCCCGAGCTCCTTCGGCCGGACGGTCTGCAGACTGCCCAGGCTGTCGCGGTGGAGCACCTCGCCGCCGTGCAGCCAGCTCACCGTCTGCAGGCCGATGTGCGGATGCGGCGGCACCTGCATCCCCGGCTCGTCGGTGATGTCGTCCGGCCCGTAGTGGTCGACGAAGCACCAGGCCCCGACCATCCGGCGACCCAGGCTGGGCAGCAACCGCCGCACGAACGTGCTCTCGCCGAGCGGCACCCGCCGGGGCGGCAGCAGTTCATGGACCGGCCCTCCCGGAACGTCCTCCCGCCCTCCGCACTCGACCGGTTTCGGCTTGACGTCAAGATTGCTCACCAGACCACCCTCCCCGCGACGCCGCCATTCAACAACGCCCCAGCCCACCCCACCGAACCGACCCGCCAAAATCCACGTCACCACACCCGTACACAGGCCCGTGACCTGTCAGCAACGCCCCTACCCACCCCACAGAACCGGCCCGCCAGGATCCGCGTCATCACAGCACTACGCAGGGGAGGTGGCCTTTCGGCAACGTCCCCGTCCAGCTCGCCGAGTCGGCCCGCCAGAATCCGCGTCACCGCACCGGTGCGCAGGCCCGTGACCTGGCACCAACGCCCTACCCAGCTCGCCGAACCGGTCCGTCAGGATCCGTGTCGCCGTGCCGGTGCGCGGGCGCGTGTGCTGCTGCGGGGGGCTCAGGGGTCGGGTGTCGTGGAGGGGCGGCACTGCCGTATTCGGGGGAGGGCGGGGGACGTCCCCGCCCTCGGGTTACGGGGTGGGGAAGGGCGGGGCCCAGGGCTCGTTGTCGAGCTCCAGGGTGTTGATCAGTTGGCCGATGGTGCGGTACCAGCCGGCGAGCACCAGGATCTCGAGTAGTTGTGGCTCCTCGTAGTGCTCGGCGAGGGCGGTCCAGGTCCGGTCGGATATGCGGGCCGAGTCGTGGAGTTCGTCGGCCGCGTTCATCAGGAGGCGCTCCTTCGGTGACCAGGGGGCGCCGTCGCCGGACACGGTCGCCCGGAGGTGCTCCCGGGTGAGCCCGGCGGCCTCGCCGAACACCGCGGCGTGGACGCCCCACTCGTACTCGCAGCCGGTGCGGGCGCAGGTCCGGTCGATGATGATCTCTCGGTCCCGGGCGGGCAGGCGGCCGTGGGCGAGCAGCCCGGCGCCGAGCACGCGCATGCGGGACGCCAGTTCGGGGTTCCGGTGCAGGACGCGGAACAGCGCCAGAGGGTCGTGCGCGACGTCCGGCGGCATCCATCTGGCCAGGGCGGCGGCGATTTCGGGGGTGTACGGGGGATCGAGCGGCGCGATGCGGGGCACGGCGACCTCCGGAGTGCTTCGATTTTAGAAGCAGTGTGGTGCTTCGGAAAAAGAAACGCAAGGGAGTTCCGGTGGCTAGCCGGGCCCTTCGTCGAGCGCGGCGGCCCACCGGTCGGACCATCGCGACAGCGGGCGGAGGGCCTCCCGGGCGTCGCGGCCCAGCTCGGTCAGGGCGTACAGGTTCTCGGGCGTCTGGCGGACGAGGCCCGCGTCGATCAGTTCGAGGAGCCGCTGCCGCAGAACGCTGGAGGACATGGCGTCGCAGCGCTGCTGGAGGGAACGGAAGCCGAGGGGCTGGTCCTGGAGTTCCCAGACGATGCGCAGGGTCCAGCGGCGGCCGAAGAGGTCCAGGGCCGCCATCAGCGGGCGGCCCCCGGACGAGCCGCGCACCGGCCTTCCCGGTTTCGGCATGCCGCCCCCTCCTGTGGTCAGGTTCCCGGAACACTAGCCGCAGTGGCCGCCCGGCGCCGCGCCGTGGTCGCGCACGCGGCGGAATCCGGCGCGAGTCCGCGGGGTTCAGGTCTACGTGATGCACGGTGAGTACAAGGTCCCCGGCGGCAAGCTGGTCGTCGCCGACGTCGACGTCGTGGACGGTTTGCTGCGCGGCCCGAGGATCAGCGGCGACTTCTTCCTGGAGCCGGACGACGCCCTCGAAACGATCAATGCGGCCCTGGACGGGCTGCCGGCCGGGCTCGACGCCCGGGCGCTCGGGGCCCGCGTCCAGGCGGCCCTTCCGCGGGACACCGTGATGCTCGGCATCACCGCCGAGGCCGTGGGGATCGCGGTGCGGCGGGCCGTCTCGCGCGCGTCCGACTGGCGCGAGCACGACTGGCGGCTCGTCCATGAGCCGCCGCAGGACCCCGCGCTGCACATGGCCCTCGACCAGGTGCTCGCCGAGGAGGTCGGCGCGGGACGGCGCCCGCCGACGCTGCGGGTGTGGGAGTGGGCGTCGCCGGCGGTGGTCATCGGCAGCTTCCAGTCGCTGCGCAACGAGGTCGACGCCGCGGAGGCCGAGCGGTACGGCGTGGACGTGGTCCGCCGGATCAGCGGCGGCGGCGCGATGTTCATCGAGCCGGGCAACACCATCACCTACTCGCTCTACGCTCCGGAGAGCCTGGTGGCGGGGATGTCCTTCGCCGAGAGCTACGCCTTCCTCGACGACTGGGTGCTGGGCGCGCTGGGCGAACTCGGGATCAGGGCCTGGTACCAGCCGCTGAACGACATCACCTCCGACCACGGCAAGATCGCCGGGGCCGCGCAGAAGCGGCTGGCCGCCGGCGCCGTGCTGCACCACGTGACGATGGCCTACGACATCGACGCCGACAAGATGCTGAAGGTCCTCCGCATCGGCCGGGAGAAGATCTCCGACAAGGGCATCGCCAGCGCGGTCAAGCGCGTGGACCCGCTCCGCCGCCAGACCGGCCTGCCCCGCGAAGAGATCATCGACCGCATGATCGCCCATTTCCGCGGCCGCTACGGCCTTACCGACGACCGCGTGACCGACGACGAACGGCGCCTCGCCGACAAGTACGTGACCGGCAAGTTCGCCACCCCCGCCTGGACCGCCCGAGTCCCCTGATACTTCGACGCCTCTCACGGCACCGTTCCCTGCTGGTGCGGTCAGGCGGGTTGGGTGTGGGTGCAAGGGGCGGATTCCTGGACGGGGCGCCGCTGCTCGCGCTCGTGGGTTCGTTCGGGGCGCGTTACGAGGCGCCAGGCTGCCAGGGCTGCGGTGAGGTAGGCGGCTCCGACCAGTGAGAACGCGGTGGTCGCGCTGGCCGTCCAGTCGGTGGACGTGCCCAGGACGGCGCCGATGACCGCTATGCCGATGAGCGTGCCTACCTGGCGGCCCGTGTTGAGGACGGAGCCCGCGACGCCGCCGTTGCCTGGGCCCGCGGCGTCGACCATGACCGCCGTCATGGCGGGGGAGACGATGCCGCCCGCGATGCCGGTCGTCGCCAGGGCCGCGGCGGTCGTCCAGTAGGGGCCCGCCGGGGTGAGCGTGGTCAGTGCGAACGCCGCTGCGGCTGCCAGAAGGAGGGAGGCGGTCAGCAGAAGGCCGGTCGGGATGCGGGCGGACAGGTGCGCGAAGGCCAGATTGCTCAGCGGCAGGAAGACCGTCATGGGGAGGACCATCAGGCCCGCCCGGAGCGGACCGGCGCCCGTGCCGTGCTGGAAGTACAGGCCGACCAGGAAGAGCGTCCCGAAGAAGGCGGCGTTGAAGAGGAAGCCCACGGTGTTGGCGCCGGTGAAGCGCGGGTCGCGGAACAGCGCCCACGGCATCACGGTGGCGGGGGCGCGGCGTTCCCGCAGCAGGAGGAGGGCGGTGGCGCCCGGCACCACGGCGATCGCGGCGAGGACCGGGAGGGAGGTCCAGCCGCGGTGCGGTCCTTCGATCAGCGCGAAGCTCAGGGCGCCGAGGCCGGCGGCCAGCGCGGCGTGGCCGGGGAGGGCGAGCGGGGCGGGACGGCCCGGGACGGGGGCGATGTGGCGGCGGGCCAGCGCCATGCCCGCGATCGCGAGCGGCAGGTTAAGCAGGAAGATGCTGCGCCAGCCGAGCGTGCCCACCAGGAGGCCGCCGAGCGTCGGGCCGAGCGCGATCGAGGATGACACGATCGCCGACCAGAGGCCGAGCACGCGCGTGCGGCGCCGCGGGTCGGGGAAGGCCTCGACCAGCAGGGCGAGCGAGCTCGGCATGAACAGCGCGGCGCCCGCGCCCTGGACGAGCCGGGCCGCGATGAGGACCTCGATCGCGGGGGCGAGCGCGGCGGCCAGCGAGGCGGCGAGGAACACCGCCATGCCCGCCAGGTAGACCCGCCGGGCCCCGAGGCGCCCGGCGAGGCCGCCCGCGAGCATCAGCAGGGCCGCGAACGTCAGCACGTAGCCGTCGACGGCCCAGGTGAGGCGGCTCAATGGAGCGTGGAGGCGCTCCTGGACGGTCGCCCCCGCTATCTGCATGACCGTGGCGTCCACGCTCGCCATCACGAAGCCCGCGGCCAGCGCGGTGATCTTCATGGCGGGGGAGCCTCCGTGTCCGGATGCCATGATCGGTCCCTTCGTCAAGCGGACGGGTGGCGTCCGCTTCGGGAGAGGCTAGCGCAACCGGACGCGAGCTGTCCACTTAAATCGGACCGGAACTGTCCGCTTGTGGCTAGAATCCGGTTCATGAGCGGTACCAGGAGCGCGGTGGACCGGCTGCTGGACGACGGCACGGGCCGACGCCCGCGGGCCGACGCCCGGCGCAACGTGGAGCGACTCGTCGCGGCGGCGCGCGAGGCGGCCGGCGAGATCGGCGGCGAGGTCACGGCCCACGAGATCGCGCGCCGCGCCGGGGTGGGCGTCGGGACGTTCTACCGGCGCGTCAGCACCCTGGAGACGCTGCTCGAAGCGGTCCTCGCCGAGGTGCTCGGTGAGATCGTCGCCAAGGGCGACGAGGGGCTCGCCGATCCCGACCCCTGGGAGGGCTTCTGCGACTTCGCGGCGTCCTACACCCGGCTGCGAAACGAACTGTGCGACATCAACTACGCGCTGGGCGGCGGCATCGACCACGCGCGCGCGGAACTGCGCGAGCGCATCCGCCTTCTGGTGGAGCGGGCCCAGGGCGCCGGCGCCATGCGCGCCGACATCACGTGGCAGGACGTCGCGTTCCTGCTGGTATCCGTCTCCACTGGCGACCACACGGTGGGCCTGCAGGCGGGTGACCAGCAGTGGGACCGCAACCTGCGGATCGTCCTGGACGGCCTGCGCACGCCCGAACCCGCGCCGCTGCCGGGGGCGCCGCCCACCGACTCGTCCGGGTGAGGCCGCGCGAGCGAAACGGAACTCCCCCGGGGCGTCGAGCGTCCTCCTCTCATGGCGGGTCGCGGGGCCGGGCGGCTGCCCGTAGGTTGGTGACAGTCGGTCGATGACGAGGAGCGTTCATGTCGATGCAGAAGGGCGCCAACACGGCGGTTCCGGTTCCTTCGGTGCGGGTCGAGCTTGGCTGGCAGGGCGGTCCCGGCGTGCCCGACGCGGACGCCTCTGCGCTCCTGCTGGCGGAGACCGGCCGGGTCCGGTCGGACGACGACTTCGTCTTCTACAACCAGCCCGTGCACGGGTCGGGCGCCGTCAGGCACGAGGGCAAGCAGCAGGGGCCGACCGTCCGTGACGTCCTGGCGGTCGACCTGAACAGGGTCGAGCCCGCCATCGACAAGATCGTCATCGCCGCGTCCTCCGACGGTGGGACGTTCTCCAAGTTCCAGGGGCTCTACGTGCGCGTGCTGGACGCCGCGGGCGGGGCGGAGGTCGCCCGGTTCGAGAGCCCGGGCGCCACCACCGAGACCGCGTTCGTGCTCGGCGAGCTCTACCGCAGGCAGGGCACGTGGAAGTTCCGTGCGATCGGCCAGGGATACGACTCCGGGCTCGCCGGGCTGGCCACCGACTTCGGCATCAGCGTCGACGACCCCGGCCAGGCGGCGCCTCCCGCGCCCCCGCAGCCGCAGGCTCCGCCGCCCGCCCCTCCCCAGCCGCAGCCCACACCGCAGCCTCAGCCCACACCGCAGGAGCAGTACGCGCCCCCCGGCGGTCAGTACGTGCCGCCGCCGCCCGGCGGTCAGTACGCGCCCCCGCCGCCGCCTCCAGGCGGGCAGTACACGCCCCCGCCCGGGCAGTACCCGCCGCCCCCCGGCCAGTACGCGCCCCCGCCGCCCCCCGGCCAGTACCAGCCACCGGCGGAGCAGTACGCCCCGCCCGCCGGCCAGTACCCGCCGCCAGGCCAGTACGCGCCCCCGCCTCCCGCCGGGGCCACGCCGCCGCAACAGCAGGGCGGCAAGATCTCTCTGACGAAGAACGCGCCGTCGGTGTCGCTCACCAAGCACGGGGCGACGGGCGGCCACATGCGCGTCAACCTCAACTGGACGGCGCGCGAGGGCGCGGCCAAGGGGCTCCTCGGCAAGCGCCGCCGCGGCGTCGACCTTGACCTGGACCTGTGCTGCCTGTGGGAGCTGAAGGACGGCCGGAAGGGCATCATCCACGCTCTCGGCGACATGGGCGCGCTCGACCGCCCGCCCTACATCAAGCTCGACAAGGACGACCGCACCGGCGCGATCGAGACGGGGGAGAACCTCCACATCAACCTCGACCACACCGCGGAGTTCAAGCGGATCCTGGTGTTCGCCGAGATCTACGACGGCGCCGACGACTTCCGGGGCATGGACGCGGTCGCCACGCTGTTCCCGGTGGGCGCGCCGCCGATCGAGATGCGCATGAACGACTGCATGGACGCCTCCCGTGACGCGGTTCTGGCGCTCATCGAGAACGTGAACGGGGAGCTGGTCGTCCGCCGTGAGGGCCGGTACGTCCTGCCGCCGCCCGGCCGTCCGCGCTGGGGCAAGATGACGGTCGACCAGGCGTACGGCTGGAACCTGGAGTGGGTCGCCTCGCGCGGCAAGGACTGAGCACTCCCCGACGCGCGGAGTGCCGGAACGGGCCCGGGAACGTTGGCTGATGCTGACGATTGTCCCGGGCCGTGGCCGACGGTAGGAACGGTCACATGAGCACCCAGCCGCAGTACCCCGTCGTGCCGGCGCCTCGTTTCGACGTCCCGCCCGAGCGGTCGGTCGAGCGCGTCCAGACGTTCGCCGACACGATGACGCTGCGCCGCACCGTCCGGGACTTCTCCGACCGTCCGGTGCCGCGCGCCGTCATCGAGCACGCGATCCGGGCCGCGGCGACAGCGCCCAGCGGGGCCAACCTGCAGCCGTGGCGTTTCGTGGTGGTGACCGACCCGGAGCGCAAGCGGCGCCTCCGGGACGCCGCCGAGCGTGAGGAGCGGGAGTTCTACGAGCAGCGCGCCTCTCAGGAGTGGCTGGACGCGCTGGCTCCGCTCGGGACCGACTGGCGCAAGCCGTTCCTTGAGGACGCCCCCGCGGTCATCATCGTCTTCGAAGTGCACAAAGGCCCTGAGACGCCGCGTCCGTACTACGTAAAGGAGTCCGTGGGCATCGCAGTGGGGTTTCTCTTGGCCGGCCTCCACCAGGCGGGCTTGGCGACTCTTACGCACACGCCGAGCCCCATGCGCTTCCTGAACGAGGTGTGCGACCGTCCGCGGGAAGAACGCGCCTACGTCGTGATCCCCGTCGGCTACCCGGCGGACGACGCGATGGTGCCCGACATCACCCGCAAGCACATGGACGAGGTCGTCGTCTGGACGTGACGCGTGCGCGCCTCGCCTACGCCGCCTTCAGATGATCGGCCAGCTTCTTGTCCCGGGCCACCCTGACGAGCGCCGCGGTGAGCCGGGCCAGATCCTTCTCCGGCACTTGCGAGGCGAGCTTCTCGGCGTCGCTGGGCAGCCCGAGGCGTTCGGCGCCCTTCTTCACCTGGTCGTCGACGTAGGGGCGGAGCCACGGCCAGATGGCCTGCGCCTCGCGGCAGAAGATGTCCACTCCGGTGGGGCCGATGCCGGGGAACTCCCGCAGCAGCTCCGCGGCCTTCTCGGGGTCGCGTCCGGCTTCGATGGCGAGCCGCCTCAGATCGCCCTTGTACCTGTCCTCGACGATCTGCGCCACGTCGCCCAGGCGGGACGCGGTGCTCTCGTCGTAGCGGACGTAGTGGCCCCGGCCGAGCGCGTCGACGCGTTCCTGCCAGGTGAGCCTGCCCATGCCGCGTGCCGTGCCGCCTCCCGCGTCGAACAGTTCGCGGGCGGCGGCGATGGCGATGTCCGAGGAGATGCGGGCGCTCAGCAGGTTGGCCAGGACGAGCAGCTTGAACAGCGCGGCCGGCTGGTCCTTCAGGGTTATGCCGGCCTCCTCGGCGAACGTCCCGCCGGATTCCCGCAGCAGCTTCTTGACGACGGTGTCCATGGCATCCACCTCCCGTGTCTGCCGCTCTACCCGGGCCGTCGGGGATGACTCATGCACGCGCACGAGAGGGTCCACAGGAGGTCACAGCAGGCTGAGCTGTCCTTCGCCGGCGAGCGGATCGCGGTGCTTCTTCATGTGCCGCCAGCGCGGGAGGTCGTCCAGGTACGACCACGACAGCCTGTGGTGCGGCGTCGGCCCATGCTCCTCCAGCGCCTTCTGGTGAACAGGGGAGGGGTACCCGGCACTGTCGGCGAACCCGTAGCCGGGAAACTCGGCGTCCAGATCCGCCATGAGCCGGTCCCGATAAACCTTCGCCAGGACGGACGCGGCCGCTACGGTGACCGACCTTTGGTCGGCCTTGATTTCGCACCGGACGCGCCAGGGACGGCTGAGGAAATCGTGCTTTCCGTCGAGGATGACCACATCGGGCTGGACGGGCAGCGATTCCAACGCGCGGATGGCGGCGCGTCTCAGCGCGGCGGTCATGCCCAGCTCGTCGATCTCTTCCGGACTGGATGCGCCAATGGCGTGCCCGGCCAGCCAGTCAGGGAGGATTTCTGCGAATGCCTCGCGATGCGCATGCGTGAGGAGCTTGGAATCGGTCAGCGCGACCGTCTTCTTCCCGCGTCCAGGCAGGACGGGTGGCGGGCTCACGTCCGTCACTGCCGCGCACACCACGACGGGCCCCGCCCATGCGCCTCGTCCGACCTCGTCCACTCCCGCGATCACGACCGGGCGGCCGCTTCCGGACGGCGCGGCCAGCAGCTCCTCCTCGATCTCGTAGCCTGCGGCGCGCGCCACGCTCGGGGCGGCGGCGGGAGAGGGGACCAGCCCGGGTAGGGCGCCGGTGGGGTCGGTCAACGGGTCTCCTTAGAGCGGGAACGGCCTGCGCCACCGATCGTAGGGGCGCGCCGTCCCGCGCGCCCGGAAGCGGAAGCAGAGCAGAACATCTACTTCTGGACAGCACGAATGTCCTGCTCTCAGGTGCGGCTCGGGCTCTGCTTCGCACCAGGCAGGGGTCGATGTAAGTCAACGAACAGGGCGCGGGTAGTCCCGTTCCGGGCGGTCCTGCGCTTTACTCGCTCTTGATGGCTTTGTTCGGCAGGTCTCGCTCCCGCCCGGCGAAGAACGCCGCGGCGCGGGATCTTTTCGAGCGCCTGAGATGGCGCTACTTCCAGGTCGCTCCCGGGCTGAGGTTTCTGGGGGCGGTGCTGCTGGTCGCGCTTGTGCTGGTGGCGACGGTCCTTCTGGACGGGCCGATCCTCGGCGCGGCCGCGTTCACGGTGATCCTGCTGGTCGTCGTCCACCTGACACTGCGCTCGCCCACGGGCATGGCCGTCGTCGCGGTGATTCTGGCCTGGCTGGCCCTGTCGGTGCCTTTGGGCAGGCTCTACCCGGACGAAGGAAACCCGCCCTATCTGAACCCGTCGCTGCTTCTCGCCCTGCTCGCCGTGCCCGTCGCATTCGTCGCCTTCCGCCTGCGCGGATACGCGCCGTGGCGCACGACGCTTCTGGGGCTGGCCGCCGCGGGCGTGGCGACCGCGGCGTGCGCCCACCCGCTGCCGGAGGCCAGCGTCACGCCAGGGTGGCTGGCGGCACTGGCCGTTCTCGCCTACCGCTGGGACCGGGCGAGGCGAGCCGTTCCGGCGGAGGCGTACGAAACGGGCTGGGTGCAGGAGCAGGCGAGCCCGAAGGGGGACGCCATGGCAGGGCCGCGCAAGAACTCCTCTGGTCCGGAGAAGCGGGAGCGGACGGACAAGCCGAGCAGGCCCGACCGGCGTGGTTCCGGCGAGGACGGAGCCGCCACCGCCGCCCAGGCGGCGCACGACCAGCGCGCCGCGGCGCAGGCCGCCGATCCGGGCGCCGCCCCCGAGCGCAAGGCGCCGCCCGAGCGCCGGACGGAGTCGCCGGACATCTCCGTGGCGGACGCGCTCGCGGAGCTGGAGAGCATGATCGGCCTGGAGCCGGTCAAACGGCAGGTCCGCTCCATCGCCGCGTCCATCGAGGCGGCGCACATGCGCGCCGCCGCCGGGGTGCCCACCGAGAAGCCCATGCGGCACTTCGTCTTCGTGGGTCCCTCCGGCACGGGCAAGACCACCGTCGCCCGCGTGCTCGCCAAGATCTTCTACGCGTTCGGGCTGCTGCCCGAACCCGCCCTGGTCGAGGCCCACCGCGCTGACCTCGTCGGTGAGTTCCTGGGTGCGACGGCCATCAAGACCAACCGGCTCGTCGACTCCGCTCTGGGCGGCGTCCTGTTCATCGACGAGGCGTACAGCCTGGTCAACTCCGCGGAGGGGCAACCCGACCGGTTCGGCGACGAGGCCGTCCAGACCTTGCTCAAGCGAGCTGAGGACGACCGCGACAACCTCGTCATCATCCTGGCGGGGTACGAGACCCAGATGGCGGAGTTCCTCGACTCCAACCCTGGGCTGGCCTCCCGTTTCGGCACGCGCGTGCTCTTCCCGTCCTACCGCCCCTCTGAGCTGCTGCAGATCGCCGACTTCCACACCGCTCTGCGCGAGGACAGGCTCGACGCCGAGGCCCGCCGGAGGCTCGCCGCCCGATTCGAAGAGGTCGAACGGCGCGGCATCATCGACGACCTGGGCAACGGCCGGTTCGTCAGGTCGCTGGCCGAGGCGGCGGCGCGCGCGCGGGACGTGCGCGTGGTCGAAGCCGTCTCGTCGTCGGGCGCACCGGCCAGACCCACCGCCGACGACCTGGTCACCGTGCGCGCCGAGGACGTGGAGACCGCCTTCGCCGAGGTCACCGAGCGGTTCCGCGGCTACGCCGAGACCCCGACCCTGGACGAGGCGCTCGGCTCCCTCGACGCGATGATCGGGCTGGAGCCGGTGAAGCGGCAGGTCCGCGAGATCGCCGCCCAGTTGCAGGTGGCCCGGATGCGGCAGGAGCAGGGCCTGGTCACCCGCCCGCCGACCCGCCACTTCGTGTTCACGGGCCCGCCGGGCACGGGCAAGACCACCGTCGCGCGTGTTCTCGGCAGCATCTTCGCCGCGTCGGGGCTCCTCGCCCGCCCGGAGGTGGTCGAAGCCCAGCGCGCCGACCTCGTCGGCGAGCATCTCGGCGCGACGGCGCTGAAGACGAACAAGATCGTCGACTCCGCCCTCGGAGGCGTCCTGTTCGTCGACGAGGCGTACGCGCTGAGCAACTCCGGCTACTCGGGCGGCGACGCGTTCGGGGCGGAGGCGGTGCAGACGCTGCTCAAGCGGGCCGAGGACGACCGCGACCGCCTCGTCGTCATCCTGGCCGGATACGACGCCGACATGACCCGGTTCCTGGCCTCCAACCCTGGGCTCGCCTCCCGGTTCGACGTGCGCGTGGACTTCCCCTCCTACGGGCCGGACGAACTGCTCCGCATCGCCCAGCTCATGGCCGAGCAGGGCGGCGACCAGTGGGAGGAGCGCGCCCTGGACGATCTGGCCCTCGTGTTCCAGCGCGCATGCGGAACGGGCCGGATCGACGAGCTGGGCAACGGTCGCTTCGCCCGCTCCATGTACGAGAAGGCGTGCGCGTGCCGGGCGCTTCGGGCGGCACGGCTCGGGTCCGCGGCGACCGCCGCCGACCTGACGCTCCTCACCACCGACGACGTCCGGGACGCCTTCGCCGAGCTGTCCCACCGCCTCGCCTGACCCGCCGCCCGGGGGGCGCCTCATGGAATGTCGGTGAGCCGCGATGTAATCGGCGCATGGCCTCGGTGACGTGGAAGCAGGTCCTCGCCTGGCGGATGCGGCGGCAGTTCGTCGAGCAGCCGGAGGACGTGCCGGCCCTGGAGATCGCCCGGCGGCTGGCGGGCGTGCAGGCGCAGGTGGCGTCCGCCGCCGAGCTCGCCGTCGCGGTGCGCCGGCGGACGCCCGTCTCCGGCGAGGTGACACGGGCCCTGCTGGACGATCGGACGCTCGTCAAGACGTGGGCCGCGCGCGGCACCCTGCATCTCCTGCCCGCCGACGAGGCCGCCGCCCATCTCATGCTGTGCTCGTCCATCCGCAACTGGGAGAAGGGCACCTGGCAGCGGACCTTCGGCGCCACGCCGGCCGACCTTGAGGCGATCGCCGCTGCCGCCGCCGACGCGTTGTCGGACGGGGCGGCGCTCACCCGTGAGGAGCTCACCCGGGCCGTCGTCGACGAGACGGGCTCACGGCACCTGGCCGAGGTGCTCGGGTCCGGTTGGGGCACTCTGCTCAAGCCGCTGGCCTGGTGGGGGGTGCTCTGTTACGGGCCGCCCCAGGGCACCAAAGTCACCTTCGCCTCTCCGGAGCGATGGCTCCCGGGCTGGGCGGGCCTGCCCTCTATGGAAGAGGCCGCCCGTACCGTGATCCGCGCCTATCTGGGCGCCCACGGGCCCGCGACCCCCGAGATGTTCGACAACTGGCTGATGCGCAAGCAGAGCCGGAAGAAGGACGTCAGGGCGTGGTTCGCCGCCGCCGAGGAAGGGTTGTCCTCTGTCGAGGTCGAAGGCGTCTCCATGTACGTCCTTGACGAGCACAGGGACGAACTCCTCGACACCGCGCCCACCACGTCCGTCCGGCTGCTCGGTGGTTTCGACCAGTACATCCTTGGCGCCGGGACAGGCTCGGCCTACCTGGTGCCGGCCGAGCACAAGAGCCAGGTGAGCCGAGCAGCGGGATGGATATCTCCGGTCGTCCTGCACGAAGGCCGTGTCGCCGGTGTCTGGGAAGCCGCCGACGGCGACGTGACCGTGACCCCGTTCGAGGACATCCCCGCTGCGCCGCTGAAGGAGGAGCTGAACCGCCTGGCCCCGTTGCTGGGCTGACGCGCGTCCCCGTTGATGCGAGGCGACCGAACCCCGCCGCCGTCCGGTACGGATCGGCCGTCTAGGGTGCGCAGAGTGGACCAGCGGGAAGAGCCGACCGAGTATCGGCAGACGCCGTACAAGGCGCCGGACGGCGCCACCGAAGTCCTTCTCATCAGGCACGGCGCTTCCGCGCCGGCGCGCCCCGACAGGCCGTTCCCGCTCGTGGACGGCCACGGCGACCCCGAACTCGCGCCCGAGGGGCGGGAGCAGGCGGAGCGGGTCGGTGAGCGGCTCGCCGGCGAGCGCCTCGACGCCATCTACGTGACGCCCCTGCGCCGCACGTCCCAGACGGCGGCGCCGCTGACCCGCCGCCTCGGGCTGGAGCCCCGGGTCGAGCGGAACCTGCGCGAGGTCCACCTCGGCGAGTGGGAGGGCGGTCTCTTCCGCAAGATGGTCGCCGAGAACGATCCGGTGGCGCAGCGGATGTTCGCCGAGGAACGCTGGGACGTCATCCCGGGGGCGGAGAGGAACGAGGCGTTCGCCGCGCGCGTCGAGGAGGGGCTCGTCCGGCTCGCGGCGGCCCACGCGGGCGGGCGGATCGCCGTGTTCACCCACGGAGGGGTCATCGCCCAGGCCCTCGCGGCCGCCACCGGCGCCAGGCCGTTCGCGTTCCTCGGCGCGGACAACGGCTCGATCTCACGGCTGGTCAGGCTGGGCGTCCTGTCGTCGCTGCGCGGCTTCAACGACGTCTCGCACCTGGACTGGTCCGTCCCGGCACCGCTGACCTAGACACCGGGCGGCACGGAGGCGGGCTAGAGCCGGAAGCGAAGCCTCTGCCCCGGGCGCAGCTGCGCGGCGTCGGCCACGGCGGCCGAGGCGAGCACGGCGACCACCGGGTAGCCGCCGGTGGTCGGATGGTCGGCCAGGAAGATGATGGGCAGCCCGCTGGGCGGCACCTGGAGCGAACCGATGACCATGCCCTCGCTGCCGAGTTCGCCGTCGCGCGCCCGTTCGAGGGGCGGCCCGTTCAGGCGGACGCCCACGCGGTTGCTGTCCGGCGACACCTCGTAGAGCGCGGACGTGAGCGTTGCCAGTGCGTCTTGGGCGAACCAGTCGTCACGCGGACCGGGCAGGATCCGCAGGCTCGGGATCTCCGGCATGACCGCTGTGGGCACGACATCCACATTGATGTGATGCAGGCCCGTCGGAGAGCCGACCGGCAAGCGGTCACCTGGCGCGAGCGGCGCCGGGCCGAGGCCCGACAGTAGGTCGGTCGAACGGCTGCCCAGCACTTCGTCTACGGCGATACCGCCTCGCACGGCGACGTAGCTGCGGAGCCCGGACGTGGGTGCGCCGAGTTCGACGACGGCGCCTCCCGCCACGAAGCAGGGCGCGTTCATCCCGTGAGGGCGGCCGTCGACGCGCAGCGTCACCGGGGCGCCGGTCACCGCGATCCAGGCGTGGCGGCGGAAGCGCAGGGCGGCGCCGCCGAAGGTGAACTCCACGCCCGCCGCGCCCTCCGGGTTGCCCACGAGGCGGTTGGCCAGCCGGAACGCGCGCTGGTCCGCGGCCCCGGACCGGGGGACGCCGAGATGCGCGCGACCGGGCCTGCCGAGATCCTGGACGGTCGCCAGCGGGCCGGGCCGCACGACCTCGATCAAGAACGCTCCTCGGGGACGAACCGCACCCGCGTCCCCGGCCGGAGCAGGGACGGCGGATCGCGCGACACGTCCCACAGCGGCAGGCGGCTGTGGCCGAGCAGCCGCCAGCCGCCCGGCGACCGGGACGGGTACACGGCCGCGTACGGACCGGCCATCGCCACCGAACCGGCCGGGACGGCCTTCCTCGGTGAGGCGCGCCGTGCCACGTGCAGCGCCGGATCCAGCCCCGACAGGTAGCCGAAGCCCGGGGAGAAGCCCAGATAGGCGACCGTGTACGAGCCGGCGGAGTGCCGCCGGACGACCTCCTCGCGCGACAGTCCGGTGAGGGAGGCGACCTCGTCGAGGTCCTCACCGTCGTAGACGACGGGTATCTCCAGCGGCTCGGCGTCGCTCACCACGTCGTCGGCCAGGCGCAGTCGCGGGAGTCGCGCGGCCAGACCGCCCAGGTCGGCGGAGCGGTCCGCCACCACCAGGACGGTCCGTTCGCCGGGGACGACGTCCACGACACCAGGCAGCGGGACGCTCCTGAGGGCGGCGTCCATCCGGTGGGCGGTCGCCAGGTCTCCGGTCTCCACGAGCAAGGCGGTGTCGCCGACCCGCCGCACCTTCACGCGAACGATTCCAGGGTGACGCCCGCTCCGGACAGCGCGGACCGGACGGACCTGGCGAGGACGACCGCGCCGGGGGTGTCGCCGTGCACGCATATGGAACGGGCCTTCAACGTGACCTCGGTGCCGTCCACCGCGACGACGGTGCCGTCCACGGCCATCCGCACCGCGCGCTGCGCGACCGTGTCAGGGTCGTGGACGACCGCCCCGGGCTCGCGTCGGGACACGAGCGCGCCGGACGGCGTGTAGGCGCGGTCGGCGAAGCACTCGGCGACGACGGTGAGGCCGTCGGCGACGTCATGCACCGCGGAGCCCGGAAGGGTGAGCAGGGGGAGCGACGGATCGTAGGCCCGCACCGCGTCGGCCACCGCGCGCGCCTGCACGGGGTCACGCGCGACCCTGTTGTAGAGGGCGCCGTGCGGTTTCACGTACGCCACACGTCCGCCTTCCGCGCGCGCGATGCCGTCCAGCGCCGCGAGCTGGTACAGGACCTCGGCGGTCAGCTCCGGGGCGTCCACGTCCATCTCCCGGCGCCCGAAGCCGGCGAGGTCCCAGTAGGAGACCTGCGCGCCGATCGTCACCCCGCGCTCGACCGCCGCCGCGCACACCCGGCGCATGATCAGCGGATCGCCCGCGTGGAACCCGCACGCCACGTTCGCGCTCGTGATGACGTCGAGCAGCGCCGAGTCGTCGCCCAGCTTCCAGACCCCGAACCCCTCGCCGAGGTCGGCGTTGACGTCGATGACCGTCATGCCCCACAACCCGTCATGCTCGACAACCCGTCATGCCCGACAACCCGTCATGCCCGACAACCCGTCATGCCCGACAACCCGTCATGCCCCGCGACCCGTCATAGCCACTGCCGCCGATTCCGTGCTCAGACGGTCTCCTCGCGCAGGTCCTCGACCTCGTGCCGGGACGCCCACGCCTGGTACACGCCCCGGTCGAACGGCTCCAGGCCGAGCCGCTCCGCCACCGGGACCTTGCCGCCGCTGTACTCCACGCGCAGCCAGCCCTCGTGCTCGCCGAGGACCACGAACGGCTCGCCGCGCCACGTGCAGTGTGTGGTCACGTACTGGAGGCGGTCGACGTCGGCCAGGGGCACCACCTGGACGTACCGGTCCGGGGAGACTTGCCTGAACCCCTCGGCGTCCCGTGTGGCGTAGAGGCGCACCCGGTCGCCGTCGGGGCTCGCCTCGTACTCGGCGCCCCGCCAGCCCGCGTAGTAGCCGTGCCGGATGCTCACCCCTGGCCTCCCGGCAGTTTCACGAGCCATCTGCGCAGGTCGGCGTCGTAGCTCGCCACGAGGGTGACCCTGCCCTGCGCGTCGAGGCGGTGCATCTCGGCCTCGTGCGGCAGGCGCTGGCTCTCGACCTTGAACTCGGGGATCGCGGGCCCGTCGCCCGGCGCGTACCCCGACCCGGGGAACGGCGCCTTCTCGATGACCCAGCCGCCCGGGATGATGCCCATGCTCCACTCGTCGATGCCGCCCAGCGGGCGCCGGAACAGGGCGGGCTTCACGGCCGGCCAGCGGATCACGAAGATCTGCTCATCGGCGGGCGCGAACGGCGACCCTTCGTACACCAGCCCCAGGGCCCGGATCAGCGCGGCGGGGGTTTTCAGCTCCTGAACGTCCTGGAACCGGTGCACGTAACCGGCGACCAGGTCGTAACCGCCTTCCAGATAGTGCTGCACATGCTCGGGCCGCACGGCCTTCTGCATCACCACGACCTGGGATGCGTCAGCGGGCCCCTGCGTCTGGGGCTCCATGCCGCGGGCGCCTGACGGGGCCCGGGCCCCGCGTTCCACGATGCTGGGTGCTCTCTCTGCGCGGGTCTGCGTGCCGGCAGGGGAGGGCGGCGCGGCCGGGACGCTCTGCTTCCGGGTATCCGTGCTCGGTCGCCTGGGGTCTGTGCGCGGTTGCGGGACGTCGGCCCGTGCCCGCTCCCGCTGTCCGTAAAGCGGCGCAACGGGAAGGCCCTGCGGATCGACGGGCGTCTCCCGGGCCGCCGAAGGTTCCTTCGCGACAGGTCTTTCTCTGGGGACAGGCGTCTCCCTGGTCGCCGGGGCCTGCCCGGCGGCGGGAACCTCGGGCCGCGGCGGGGCCGGGGGCGGCGGAGGCGCCGGGGGCGCCTGGGGCGGAGCGGGCGGACGCTGGACGGGCGCG
>NZ_JBFARL010000132.1:0-23752 GCF_040674655.1 Actinomadura sp. NPDC049753
TTCCGGACCTGCTCGACTCGGCCGGGAACCCGACCTCCCGGGTGAGCAGGTCGTAGGCGCGGGCGCAGATCGCCACCTTGCGCTCGGTAGGCGTGGCGCGAGACCGCCACCGCCCGCGCACGCGCCGAGGCCGCCGAGCAGGAGGCGGCGTCCGCCCGCGCCGAGGCCGAACGGCTCGCGGCCGAACGGGACGCAGCGCGGCGGGAACGCCGGGAGGCCAGGGACGACGCCGACGGCGCGGGCGCCGCCCGCCTCGCCGCCGAGCGCGAGCGCGACCGGGTGGCCGCCCGGGAGGGCGAGCTGCTCGCCTCGCTGGAGAGCGCCAGAGCCGAACTCGTCGCCCTGCACGGGCGGCTGTCGGAGGCCGAGACCCTCGTCGAGGGGCAGCGCGTCGAGGCCGCCGCCGCCACCCGCGCCGCCGAGGACCTGCGTTCGGCCGTCCGCGACGCCGAGGCCAAGCGGGGGCAGGCCGTGGCCGACCTCGACCAGGTCCAGGCGCGGGCCCGCGAGTTGGAGCGGCACAACTGGCAGCTCGCCCGCGCCGGCGAGGAGCTGCGCGCCGCGGTGCGGGCGCTGACCGCCGAGCGGGACGCCGCCCGCGCCGAGGCCGACCGCGCGCGCCGCCGCGTCGACGCGCTCACCGCGCTGTCGGAGGGGCGCGCGGACCCGGGTCCCGCCGGGCCGCGGCCGGTCGTCGACCGGGAACCGCCGACCGGGGTGCACTCCCTGCCGCCGATGAACGGGTCCCTGCTGGACGGCGGCGACCCGCTCGCCACCGACCCACTGCGCCGCCACGACCACGGCGGGCACAACGGGCATCGCCTTCCCCACGCCGGCTGACCGTCATGCCGGTCGCGCGTCGCCCAGGGAGGAGGTGAGGCCCGAACCCACACTGCACTGGCCCTGAGACCGGCCGCCGTACCGCACCGGGGTGGTGCGGCGGCCGGTGCTAGCCGCGTGCCTCCAGCCGGGCCGCGTAGTCCAGGGCCCCGGCGCGGACGGCGGCGTGCACCGTCCGCGCGATCCTCGCGCCCCAGGTGGAGCGGGGCCCGGCGAAGACCTCCGGCGTTCCGCCGGTCGCGGCCGCGACGCAGATCGCGTCGGACGCCGTGCCCGTGCACGGGAAGCCCGCTTCGAGCAGCGCCTGCGTCTTGGCCTCGGTCGCGGTGACGACCGCGTTCACCAGCGCCGCGTCGCTCATCCCGACGGGGACGGCGACCACGATGTTGATCGTCCCCGGCCTCCAGGCGGGCGTCCCGTCCCCCTCCAGCGGGGCCAGCTCGGGATCGGGCGTCCCGGCGGGGGCGGCCGCCCAGGTCGGGACGCGCAGCCCGACCGTCGCCGACACGCGCACGCCCTCGCCGTCCCGCCGCACCGTGCGCGCGACCGAGGCCGCCGTGAGCATCCCGACGCCGGGGCCCTCCAGCCCGGCCGCCGCCGCGAGCTCGGCGAGGTGCGCGACCGGGTCGGTGCGCGCGTAGGCGCCGGGCACCTGGGCGTTCAGCACCCAGCCGGCCGGGCCGATGCCGCCGCCCAGCATCGCCGAGGAGATCATCCGATGGCCGCGGCCGGCCCGCCACACCGTCGAGGCGAGCCGCCTGCCGTCCTCCACCCGCCACACCGTCTCGAGGTTCACGGACGCTCCAGCGACAGGATCGGCCGGCCGCCCGGCCCGGGGGCGACGCTCACGCGGGCGCCGAAGTGCTCCTCGACGGCGTCGCGGGTGAGGACCAGGTCCGGCGGGCCCGACGCGGCCACCCGCCCGCCGGAGAGGAGGACGAGTCCGTCGGCGTACTGCCCGGCGAGCGTCAGGTCGTGGATCGTGGTCACCACCGTCAGCCCGTCCGACAGCCGCAGCCGGTCGATCAGCTCCATCACCTGCTGCTGGTGGCCGATGTCGAGCGCGCTCGTCGGCTCGTCCAGCAGCAGCACCGAGGTCTGCTGCGCGAGGGCGCGGGCCAGCACCACGCGCTGCCGCTCACCGCCGGACAGGTGGTCCAGGGGGCGGGCCGCGAAGGAGGTGAGGCCCAGCCGGTCGAGGACCTCCGCGGTGACGGCCCGGTCGCGGGCGCTCTCCCGGCCCAGGTGCGGGACGTAGGGGGAGCGCCCCAGCAAGGTGTAGTCGAACACCGTCATGCCCACCGGAAGGTTCGGGCTCTGCGGGGCGTAGGCGACGAGCCGGGCGCGCTGCCTCGGCTTGAGCGACTGCAGGTCCGCGCCCGCGAGGGTGATCTCGCCATGGGACGGGACCAGGCCGAGGACCGCGCGCAGCAGCGTCGACTTCCCCGCGCCGTTCGGCCCGATGACCGCCGTCCACGACCCGGCCGGCGCCTCCAGCGACACGCCCTTCAGCACCGGCCGCCCGCCGAGCGCGACGTCCAGGCCGCGCACCGCGACGGTCACGTCTCCACCTGCCGCCGGGACGCGCGCAGCACCGCGACGAAGAACGGCCCGCCGACGAACGCCGTCACCACGCCCAGCGGAAGCTCCCCGGGCCTGATCACCGTCCGCGCCACGAGGTCGGCCACCTCCAGGAACGCCGCGCCGCCCAGCAGCGACAGCGGCAGCACGACCCGGTACGACCCGCCCGCCAGCCGCCGCACCACGTGCGGGACGACGATGCCGACGAACGCGATCAGCCCGCTCACCGCGACCGCCGACGCCGTCGCCAGCGACGCCGCCACCACCACCGTCAGCCGGACCCGCGCCGCCGACAGGCCGAGCGAGGCCGCCTCCTCGTCGCCGACGCTGAGCACGTCCAGGAGCCGGCCGTGGGCGAGCAGTACCACGGTGGAGACCAGCGCGTACGGGAAGACGAGCGCCAGCTGGTGCCAGTCGGCCGACCCGACCCCGCCGAGGATCCACGAGTAGATCCGCTGCAGCTCCTCCGACTTCATCTGCTGGATCAACGTCTGCACCGCGGCGAGGAAGGACGACACCGCGACGCCGGCCAGCACCAGCGTCGCCGTCCCGTTCCCGCGCCCCGTCGCGGCGCTGCCCAGCAGGTAGGCGAGGGCCACCCCGCCGATCGCGCCGACGAACGCCGCGAGCGGGACCGCGTATCCGGGGTCGCCCGGCACCAGCGCGATGACCAGCGTCGCCCCGACCCCCGCGCCCGCCGCCGCGCCCAGCAGGTACGGGTCGGCGAGCGGGTTGCGGAACACTCCCTGGTACCCGGCGCCCGCGACGGCGAGCATCCCGCCGACCAGCGCCGCCATCAGCGCCCTCGGCACCCGCAGCTGGAACAGCACGTTCTCGTCGATGACGCCGAGCCCGCTGTCGGCGTGCACGAACGGGATCCGGTCGGCCAGCGCCTTCAGGACCCCGCCCACTGGCAGCCCGGCCGACCCCACCAGCACCCCCGCCAGCAGCGTCGCGAGCAGCAGCCCGACCGCCACCGCCAGCGGCAGTGGCCGCAGCCTGGCCTGGCTCCGCGGGCCGGACGCCGGGCCGCCGAGGCCCGGGCCCGGGAGGTCGCCGGAGCCCTTCCCCGCCTCGGGCGGCGCGTCGCCGCGGCTGCCGGAGACCTCGGGCGCCCGCTCCTGACCGGAGACGTCCTCGGGACCCGTGCGGACGTCAGAGGACGTCCCGGCCGCGTCGTCGGCGTCGGCCGGGACGTCCCCGGTGTGCGGTCGACGCCCGCTCACGGGCGGGCGTCCTCGGCGGCAGCGGTCACTGAACCTTCTGGACCGCGTCGCCGATCGCCTTGACGAACTCCGTCAGGCGCGGCCCCCACCGGGAGGCGATGTCGTCGTCGAGCTCGACCACGCCGCCGTGCCCGACCGCGTCCAGGTCCGACCAGCCGGGGCGCTTGGTGAGCGCGGCGGTGTTCTGCCCGCAGCACTTGGTGTCGGCCAGGAAGATCAGGTCGGGGTCCTGCTTGAGCAGGTACTCGCGGGACAGCTGCGGGTAGCCGCCGGAAGCCTTGTCCGCCTTGTCGGCGATGTTCTGCAGGCCGAACATCCCGTACACCTGGCCCACGAAGGTCTTCGACGTCACCGAATGGAGCTGGTTGTCCAGCTCGTGGTAGTACGTGAGGCCCTTGGCCTTGGACGACGCGGCCACCGTCTTCTGGATGTCCGCGCGCATGCCGTCGGTGACCTTCTTGGCCTCGGCCTCGTGCCCGGTGGCCTGCCCGAGGTCGCCGATCTCGTCGTAGGCCTCGTCCAGGTTCTTCGCCGCCGGCTCCAGCAGGACCGGGACCTTCACCTTCTCCAGCGCCTTGACGATGCCGTCCATGTCGTCGGACAGCACGACGAGGTCCGGCTTGTGGGCGATGATCGCCTCGGCGTTCGGCTTGAAGCCCGACAGCTTCGTCCGGGGGGCGCCGGCCGGGTAATTGGAGTAGTCGTCCACCGCGACCACCTGCGGCCCGGCGCCGATGGCGAAGAGCGTCTCGGTGTGCGTGGGGGAGAGGGAGACGATGCGCTTCGGCTTGGCCGGGACGGACACGGCCCCGTTGGCGGCCTGGACGGTGACGGCCTTGCCGTCCGGCGCGCCGCCGGACTCGCCGTCGTCGCCGCCGCATGCGGCGGCGAACGTGACGACGCCGATCGCCATCACCGCGCCCAAGGTGCGTACGGGTCTCACAGGTGCCTCCTGGGTGGTGCAGGGAAGCCGCGGCCCGTCATGACGGATCGCCCTTCCACGAGGTCGACAATCGTCGGCGCGCGAGGAGGCGACCTGGCTCGGCCACTTCGAGAGGGGCACCACAGTTGCGGGACAGCGCCGGATTTTCCACCGGACTTCGCTCCTGGCGCGCAGCATCGCAACGGTATCAGCCACCGAATGCTGATCTGTCGGGTTGTGCGGAGTGAGTACTCACTTCGCTCTTGACGGAGTGAGTACTCACTCCGTAGTGTCGCGGGCATGGAGGAGAAGAGCCGCCGCCGCGCCCCCGGGATGAGCCCGGAGCAGCGCCGCGAAATGATCATCCGGACGGCGCTGCCGCTCGTCGCCGAGCGCGGCATGGCCGTCACCACGGCGCAGATCGCCCGCGCCGCCGGCATCGGCGAGGCGACGATCTTCCGCGTCTTCGCCGACAAGGACGACCTGCTGGACGCCTGCGTCGCCGAGGCGCTGCGGACCGACCACGTCCTCGCGGAGATCGGCGCGATCCCGCTCGACCAGCCGCTGCCCGCGCGGCTCGCCGAGGCCGCCGCCGCGATCGACGCCTACCTCGCCCGCATGGGCCTGGTCATCGGCGCGCTGCACGCCTCCGGACGGCGCGCGCGCCCCGAGCCCGGCGCCGGCGAGCCCGGCCCCGACCGCGCGGCCGCCATGACCCGCACCCGCGAGGCGCTCGCCGAGCTGTTCGAACCCGAACGGGACCGGCTGCGCCTGCCCGTCGACCAGATCGCGGGCCTGTTCATGGGCTTCGTGTTCAGCCGGGCCCGGCCCGCCGCCGGCCCCGACGCGCAGCCCCTCTCCGTCGAGGAGTACCTGGACGTCTTCCTGCACGGCGCTCTCAAGGAAGGAACCGCCGCATGACGATCAGCCTGAACCACGCGATCGTGACGGCCGCCGACAACGACGAGGCGGCCCGCTTCTTCGCCGCCGTCATGGGCCTGGAGTACACCGGCCCCCACCCGCACGCGCGGCACTTCGTCCCGATCCGCGTGAACGAGGGCCTCACCCTCGACTTCATGACCGTCGCCTACCCGCAGGGCCACCACCTGGCCTTCGACGTGGACGCGGTCACGTTCGACACGGTCGTGGACCGCCTCGACGCCCGCGAGATCCCCTACGGCGACGACCCCGCCCACGCCGACAACGGCCGCGTGGACGAGGACCACCCGCTCGGCGGCCGCGGCCTCTACTTCTCCGACGCCAGCGGCAACCTCTACGAGCTCATTTCGCCGTGACCGTCTTCAGGAACTCCCGGGTGCGCCGGTCGCCCGGCATGTACTCGGCGGCGACGAAATCGGTGACGCCCGCGCCCGACAGCTGCTCCAGCTTCGCCGCGACCGCGTCCTCGTCACCGACGACGGCCAGGTCCTTCGGCCCCTCCACGCCCTCCCGGTCCATCATCGCCCGGTAGGACGGCAGCACCCCGTACACCTCGAACGTCTCCCCGGCCTGCTCCCGCGCGCGCTCCACGTCACCGGTGACGCACACGGGAAGGACGCACACGACGCGCGGCGCGTCCCGTCCGGCCGCCTCGGCCGCCGCCGTGATGGTCGGCACGATGTGCTCGCGGACGGTGACGGGGCCGGTCATCCACAGCACCGTCCCGTCCGCCCGCTCCGCCGCCAGCTTCAGCATCTTCGGGCCGAGCGCCGCGAGCAGCAGCGGCACCCGCCCCTCGTTCGGCACGCTCAACCCGATGTTGCCCCGCAGCGTCTCGCCGTCGAAGGAGGCGTTCTCCCCTTCGAGCAGCGGCGCCAGCACCGACAGGTACTCGTCCATGTGCCGCAGCGGCCTGCCGAAGTCGTACCCGTACATGTCCTCGATGACGATCTTGTGGGACAGGCCGACGCCGAGAGTGAACCGTCCCCGCAGCGCCAGCGCGGTCGTCCTCGCCTGCTGCGCCAGCACGGCCGGATGCCGCGGATACGTCGGCACCACCGCCGTCCCCAGCTCGATCCCGGGCACCCCGCTGCCCGCGACCGCCAGCGCGGTCAGCGCGTCCACCCCGAAGATCTGCGACATCCACGCCGAGGAGAACCCGTCGTCCGCCGCGCGCCGCACGTCGTCCGCCAGCTTCCCCAGCGCCTCGACCCCGCCCCGCTCGTTGAGCAGCACCCCGACCCGCACAAGGACCTCCCAGTGAGATGACCAGATCCTTACCTGACCTCTCCCTACCTAAGCGTCCCGCCCCAGCGGCCACAAGGCGGACACCCGGCGAGCCGAAAAGGCCCGGCACCGCGAAGACGCCGGGCCTTTTCGGCTCACGGTCAGGATCGGGCGGGAAGGCGGTCGGCCACCTCGACCTTCAGGACGGTGGTCTTCACCTCTCCGGCGCCGCTCTCGGCCGTGCCGATCCAGTCCCCACCCTCAGGGCGGGGCGTGCGGTCGAGGTAGCGGCTGCCCAGGAAGCGGTAGGTGGAGCGGTCGAACATCAACTCCAGCCTGCCGCCGTCGGCGTCCTGGGACAGGGAGACGGCAGGACGGCCGACGGCGTCGGTGGCGTGCTCGTTCACCTTCACCCGAGGGACGTCGCCGAGGAACTCGAAGACCTCGGCGCGCATCTTCGGGGGCAGGTAGTCCCCGACGAGCTCGCTCACGCCGTACCAGTTCCACTCTCCGAAGGGCCTGTCGTGTCCCGGGGTGGCGACAGGGGTGGGAGCGGGCGCCGTGACCTGGGACTTCCAATGCTTGAGCAGTCCTGGCATCGCACGCACCAGCCACAGCTGGCTGCCCGGGCGGGGGACGGGCGCGCTTTCGTCCTCGATGGGAATGGGGGAGTCGCACACCTTGGCCCCCTGCCCGCGGCACGGGGCGCGCAGCAGGCCCGGCTTGGAACCGTCGACCGACACCCAGCGCTCCCGCGTCTCCCGTCCCGGGGCCTTGCCCGGGGCGACCTTGCCCGGCCCCCACGCGACGACCGACCGGATGTAGAGGTACTGGCCGGGGCGCGGATGAAGCTCGGGCTCCAGGCGGGCGGCCGCGGCGGCCCGGGTCAGCACCTCGTGGGCGCTGACCGGCCTCGTCTCGCGGGGGCCGTCGTCCGAGCCCCGCGCCGCGACCACCGCGGCGGCCGCGGCCGCCACCCCGCCGGCCAGGCCGACCGCCAGCAGGCCGCGGTGCCACTGGCGCCGCGGGCCGCGCCGCCCCCCCTCCCGGGCGAGGGCGACCAGCCGTGCCCGGCCCTCGGCCAGGACCTCCGGGCTGGGCGGAGGCACCTCGTCGTACATGCGCTGGAGTTCACCCATCGAACTGCTCCTCTCCCATGTCAAGGGGGTCGGTCCCGCCGAGCGCCTCGCGCATCCTGGCGCGGGCGCGGCTGAGCCGGGAATGGACGGTGCCGGTGGCGATGCCGAGGGCCGCGCCGATCTCGGCCGGGGACAGGTCGCCCGACGCCGTCAGCAGCAGGACGTCCCGCTGCCCGCGGTTCAGCCGGCGCAGCGCTTCCGCCAGTTCCGGCCGGATCCTCTGGGCGGCGACCCGCTCCGCCACACCCTCGTCGGCCGACCCCGCCGCGGGATCGGCCCCCGAACGCGCCGCGGCCCGCCAGAACCGCCCCTCGCGGCGGCGATGCTGGCTGATCAGGTTGGTGGCGATCCCGTACAGCCAGGGCAGGGCGTTCAGGCGCCCGGGATCGAAGCGGCCGCGCTGCCGGAACGCCTGAAGGAACGTCTCGGCCATCAGATCGTCGGCCAGATCACGGCCGAGCCGCCGGGCGAGGTACCGGTGGATCGCCGGGGCGTGCCGGTCGTACAGCGCGGCGAACGCCTCCGGATCCCGGCGGGACCTCTCGATGATCGCGCTGTCGCCCTCCTGGTACACCTCGGCGGTCACCGTGGCTTCATCCTCGTCATCGCGGACCTTTCGCAGCGTGGACTTCGGTCACCCGTCTTTGACCGCACCCACGAACCCGCTTCCCTCCAGCTCAGAACCCGGGCACGCAGCAAGACGGCCCCGCTGCCAAGTGATCCGAGAGCCTGGGCGGGCCCCATGCGTCGGCGCCGGGCCGGCCCGTGCCACCGTGAGGATCTGCGGTCAGGCGCCGTCGGGTTCGCCGTGGGGGGAGTGTTCCTGGGCCAGCCGTCTGTCGTTGTCGGCCCATCGGCGGTGGCGGGCGGCTGACTGGAGGTGCAGTTCGGCCTCTTCGGGATGGACGGTGGCCATCTCCTCCAGGAGCAACGCGGCGCGGTCATGGGCTCGCGCCGAGGAGACCATCGCCTGCTGCGCGTACTCCTCGGACCCGCGCTCGCACTCCGATGCCGTCGCAGAAGCTTCGGGACCGTCCGGCGGCCGCGTCGCCGCGCCGCGCTCGCCGGCTCGCCGCGTACGGCGCGCCCTCACCCGAAGCGTGCGGTCTTCGCTGTCCATACCAGCCAATCCGACGCCAAAGCCCGTCGACCAACCAGCCCATCAGACACGCTCGATTTGTACCCAGCACCGTGTCCTTTCAGCCCACTCTGGCGGACACATACCTAATCCGTCATTTCCCTATGGACGGCCATGGGGTCGTGGAGGTTCGGGATCACGCGCCGTACGGGAGGCAGGCCGGGGTGCCGGTATTCAGGGTGTTGACGTGCGCGGCGTCCTTGTGGCCGTGAGGAGGGGAGGAAGGGGATTGTTTTTGGTGCGGGACGTCATTGCCGGCCCAGATAATGGCGGCTTCCTTGTTCGTTCGTGCACATGGCGCTGTCCCTGAAAGTCGCGACATGGCCCACACAGAGACGTATCCGGCGTCGCCGTGCCATAGCAGCGGACGTGCGGCGGCCGCTTCCTCCCACCCCATCGCCTGACGGGCCGCCTCGCCGACGTGTCGGGCGGGTGGTTCTTCGACCATCGCAGCCGATGAGCGACCATGGAAGCGTGGTGACTCTCGAACCGCTCACCCTCTACACCGCCGACGGTGTCCGAATCGACGCAGGTCACACGCCTTCCGACGGTGAGGTGTGCTTCGTCCTGGCGCACGGCTTCACCTGCTCGTGGCGCCAGCCCGCGCTGCGCCGGATCGCGGCGGCCCTCGGCCGGCACGGCGGCGTGATCGGGCTCGACTTCCGCGGCCACGGGCGGTCCGGCGGCCACTCCACGGTCGGAGACCGCGAGGTGCTCGACGTCGACGCGGCGGTCGCGGCGGCTCGGCGACGGGGCTACGAACGGATCGTCCTGGCGGGTTTCTCCATGGGCGGCGCCATCGTCGTCAGGCACGCGGCGTTGCACGGCGGGGTGGACGCCGTGATCTCGGTCAGCGCGCCGGCACGCTGGTACTACCGCGGAACGGTGCCGATGCGGCGCGTGCACTGGGTGATCGAGCGGCGCGCGGGGCGGATGGCCGTCCGCTTGGCGCGCGGCACCCGGATCGCGCCCAAGGGCTGGGACCCCGTTCCTGAGGCGCCGCACGAGGTCGCCGCACGGATCGCGCCGGTGCCGCTGCTGGTCGTCCACGGGGCAGCGGACGCGTTCTTCCCCGTCGAACACGGCCACCAGCTCTACGAGGCGGCCTCCGACCCGAAGGAACTGTGGATCGAACCGTCCTTCGGCCACGCCGAGGTGGCCGCCGCCCCCGAGTTGATCAACCGCATGGCCGTATGGGCCGCGAAGGCGGTCTCCGCGACCCCGGCGAGGCCCGTTCGAGGCGCAGAGCCGCCCCAAGGCCGAACGCGCGGCTAGCCCGCTGACCTTGGATAACTCAAAGTTATCCACATTCTCGCGGCCGCCTGTCCGGAACCGCCGGGCCAGGCATTCTCAATCCCATGGACGGATTCACCCTCACCTGGAAGCGAACGGCCGCCGACTCGATCATCCCCATCGGGCCGGACGCCTACTTCGTCCCCGTCAAAGGGACCGGCCTCGCCGCACGCGCCGCGGCGTTGAGCAGCGTCCTTCCCCCGGAAGCCGTCATCGCGCGGCGCACCGCCGCATGGATCTGGGGCCTGGACGTCTTACCTCCGGGAGTGAGCGAGCTCGACTGGGACGTCGAACTCGTCACTCCCCGACCCCGTGATGCCCCACCGGCCCCGGTCCCGATCACCGCCGACAGCGTCGAACTGCCGCCCGAACATGTAGTGAAGGAATCCGATGTACGCCTCACCAGCCCGACCCGCACCGCACTCGACTGCGCCCGCTGGCTTCCCCGCTTCGAGGCGGTCGCAGCGCTGGACCAGTTCCTGCGCCGAGACGTGGACGTGGAGGAACTCACCGAGATGGCCCGGACGCTGCGGGAATACCGCGGGAACAAGCGGCTGCGCCAGATCCTCCGACTCGGTGACCGCGGCGCGGCCTCCCCCGGCGAGAGCTGGATCCGCGTCGCCATCGTGGACACCGGCTTCCCGCGCCCTGAGACGCAGATCCCCGTGCGGAGCGCGGAAGGCAACTGGCTCTATATCGACCTCGGCTACCGCGAGTTCCGCGTCGGCCTCGAATACGACGGCGAACGCCACCACACCGGCCGAGAGGCCAGAAGCCACGACGCGCAGCGCCGAGGCTGGCTCGCCAAGGAGATGGGCTGGGACGTCATCCCCGTCACGAAGAACTTCTTGACTCGTCCCGCCCCTTACCTGGGCGCTCTCCTGACGACGCTGCTCCAGCGCGGCTGGCAACCCGACAACGCCACCATGGAACACATAGCCGTACGCCTCGCGCGCCTGGAACGCCGACCACGCTGAACGCCAAGAGCCGGCTATCCGGGGCCGAGGAGATCGACCAGCCGCTTGGGGGCGATGAGCCGGTAACTGTCCTCGATCAGCTCGGCCATCTCATCCCAGTCGTGGTCGACGTCGAGCCGCGCGCCGACCCAGCCCTTGGCGCCCACGTACTTCGGGACGAAGAAACGCTCGGGCGCCTCCGCGACCAGAGCCTCCTGCACACCGGGCCCGGCCTTGAACGTCAGAGACAGGCCGTCCTCGGAGGTCATCGCGAACAGCTTGTCGCGCACACGGAAGGAGGGCGCCGTATGACCGCCGAAAGGCTTCTCCGTCACCTCCGGCAACGACATGCAGATCTCACGAATCCTGATCAGCACATCAGGGTCGTCCATCGCCGATTCCTCCTTCTTCAGATGACATGGCCGCGGGACCGCTATTCGATGAGGGAGGCGTGAGGCCGCAACACGCAGAACTGGTTCCCTTCGGGATCCGCGAGCACGACCCACGGCACGAATCCTAGGCCGCCCCCCTCCACCCCCCGTCGCCGCCGCCTCAGCACCCCGCGCAAGACCCCCGCTCCGGCCGCCCAGCAACGTGTCCGGTGGACCCTGTGTCGATCCAGAGCAGAGCGGTGACCAGGACGATCGCTGCCCGGTAGTCGCGGGCGAGACGGACCGTACTAGGGCGACCGACATGACCCGGCATGGAGGCAGCCCGGTTTCGACTCGGTCCTGGATTGGCGGGCTTGTTTTCGGTCTCAACCCCGGCTGGGTTCGGGGTGGGGGTGCGCTTGTCGGCTGTGAGGTGGGCAGGCATGGCCGGGTTGGGCGCGGCCCTGGGAAGCTGGGGCCGCGCCCAACCCGGGGGCTTGGCGGAGGAGCCTGCTGCTTGCGGTGGTGACCGCACTGCCGGAAAGGAGGGCCTGGTTCTTGCGGCGGATGATCGGATCCTTGCGGGTTGGCATTGCGGGAGCGGGCGTTTCTTCCACCCTGCGGAAGGTGAGCTAGCGGTGGCGCGTGAAGGGCGGGGGCCTCATGCTGGGATTCACGGGGTGAGGTGTAGTGCGCGGTGGAGGGCGCTCGCGCGGTCGGCGATCATGCGTTGGGTCACCGAAGCCTCTGTGATCATGGTGGAGCCGTGGAAGGTGCCGGGGTAGTGGTGCAGTTCGGTCGGGACGCCCGCCTGGATGAGCCTTCGCGCGTAGGCCAGGCCCTCGTCGCGCAGCGGGTCGAACTCGCACGTCGTGACGTAGGCGGGCGGTAGCCCGGAAAGGTCCTCGGCGCGGGCGGGAGCCGCGTACGGGGAGACGCCGTCGGTGCCGCGGACGCCCTTGCCCAGGTAGTAGTCCCAGCTCAGCTCGGCGTTGGAGCGGTGCCAGATCGGTGTGTCGGTGAAGGCGCGCATGGACGGGGTGTCGAGCCGGTCGTCCAGCTCCGGGACGCCGAGGAACTGGAAGCGCAGCGGTGGGCCGCCCCGGTCGCGGGCGAGGAGGGCGACGGCCGCGGACAGTCCGCCGCCCGCGCTCTCGCCGCCCACCGCCAGCCGGGTCGGATCGATCCCGAGCTCGGCGGCGTTCGCCGCCGTCCAGGTGAGGGCCGCGTAGCAGTCTTCGAGCCCGGCGGGGAAGGGGTGTTCGGGGGCGAGGCGGTACTCGACGGACACCACCACGGCGCCGACCTCTACCGCGAGAGCGGTCGCGTCGTCAGAGGACATGTCGATGCTGCCCAGGACGAATCCGCCCGGATGGATGTAGACGAGCCCCGGAAGGACGCCCGCCCGGTTCGCCGGCGCGTAGATGCGAAGGGGGATGGCCGGTGCGTTCCGCGGTCCGGGAATGGCAAGGTCGCGGGTCTCGACCGCTGCGGGCGGGACGTATTTCGGTGTACCGGCGAACATGTCTTTCTCGTCCCGGCGGGTCTGCTCGATGTCGACGATCGACAGGCGCGGGACCCGTGCCATCCACGGGAGGAGGTCTGGATCGTAGGCGTAGGGCACCTCGGGTCTCCTTTCGGCGTCACCAGTGTCGGACGGTTCCCGGCGCCTGCCCAGGCCGCGTGATGGACCGTGGAAAACGTCCTTCTGGTGCTGCATGGGCGGAGTGAGGGCGTCGGTGGGGCGGCGGTGCGGACGCGTTCGAGCGTTCGGTCTCACCGATCCGTTATTGCCAGACTGATCATCCGTAGGCAGCCTCTGAGGTATGGGAGACGCGAAACCCACCGTCCTTGCCCGGGCTCCCGCCGCCGCGCGCGGTGACGGGAGGCGGCGATGAGCTTCTCCGAGTACCTGTCCGAACGCTGGCCCGAGATCGCCCGGATGATGGGCGAGCACGCCGAGGTCGTCCTGATCGCCGTCGCGATCGCGGCCGTGGTCGGGATCGGGCTCGGCGTCGTGGTCGAGGGTCGGCCGAGGGCGCGGGGACTGGCCCTCGGCGTCACCGGCACCATGCTGACCGTCCCGTCGCTCGCGCTGTTCGGGCTGCTCATCCCGCTGTTCGGACTGGGACTGGCCCCCACGATCACCGCGCTGGCGCTGTACGCGGTGTTCCCGATCCTGCGCAACACCGTCACCGGCCTGGACGGTGTACCGGGCGCGGTGGAGGAGGCGGCGCGGGGGATGGGGATGAGCCCGCTGAGCCGGATGGTGAGGGTCAGGCTGCCGCTGGCCTGGCCGGTCGTGCTCACCGGCGTCCGGGTCGCCACGATCATGACGGTGGCGATCGCGGCGATCGCCGCCGCCGTGGCCGGGCCGGGGCTCGGCGAGCTCATCTTCGGGGGGCTGTCGCGCATCGGCGGCGCCAACGCCCTGAACGACACCCTCGCCGGAACGCTCGGCGTCGCCGTCCTGGCGCTCGTCCTGGACGCGCTGTTCGTCCTGCTGTCCCGGCTCACCACCTCCAGGGGGCTGCGATGACCGAACCCGCCGCGACCGAGACCGCGCGGGCCGCCCCGGCCGGGCGGGAGATGATCCGGCTGGAGGGCGTCACCAAGCGGTATCCGGGGCAGGACGCCCCGGCCGTCGGCGACCTCACGCTCAGCGTCCGGGACGGGGAGATCGTCGTGCTGCTGGGCCCGTCCGGCTGCGGTAAGACGACCACGCTGCGCCTGATCAACCGGCTGATCGAACCGACCTCGGGCCGCATCCTGCTCGACGGGGAGGACGTCACCCGCGCCGACCCCGACCGCCTGCGCCGCCGCATCGGCTACGTGATCCAGCAGGTCGGGCTGTTCCCGCACATGACGATCGCCGCGAACGTCGGGCTCATCCCGCGGACGCTCGGCTGGGACGGCAGGCGCGTCCGCGCGCGCGTCGACGAGCTGCTCGACATGGTGGGGCTCGATCCCGGCACGTACCGCGGCCGGTACCCGAAGGAGCTGTCGGGCGGGCAGCAGCAGCGCGTCGGGGTCGCCCGCGCCCTCGCGGCCGACCCGCCCGCGATGCTGATGGACGAGCCGTTCGGCGCACTCGACCCCATCACGCGGGAGCGGCTGCAGGACGCGTTCCTGGAGCTCCAGGCCCGGATCGGCAAGACGATCGTGCTGGTCACCCACGATCTCACCGAGGCGCTGAAGCTCGGCGACCGGATCGCGATCCTCGGGCAGGGCGCGAGACTCGTGCAGTACGACACGCCCGCGGCGATCCTCGCCGAGCCGGCCGACGGGTTCGTCGCGGAGTTCGTCGGGGCGGGCGCCGCGATGCGGCGGCTGCGGCTGGTCGAGGTCGGCTCGATCGGGTTGCTGCCCGCGGGGGAGGGCGCCCCGGCCGCGACCGTCCGCGCGGACCAGTCCCTGTACGAGGCCCTCGACGCGATGCTCCGCGCCGGGGCGGAGACCGCAACCGTCGTGGACGAGCACGGGCGCGCCGCGGGCGCGGTCTCGTGGTCGGCGATCGTCCGGCAGAACTCGGAGCCGAGGCCGTGACCGCCACGGCGGTGCCGGAGCGGACGAGGCCCGGCGGCGAGGCCGCCGGGCGCTCCCTCGCCGGGCTCCTCGCCACCCCCGTGTTCCTCGTCGCGGTGTCGGCGGCGCTCTACCTCTACGTGCGCGGGCTCGACCTCGACGCGATCGAGCGCAGGTCCCTCGACCGGTCCGAGATCACTCACCAGTTCCTCCAGCACATCAGGCTGGTCGCGGTGTCGACGGCGCTGGTCCTCGCGATCGCGGTCCCGCTCGGCGTGCTGCTGACGCGGCCGCGGCTGAGCCGGTTCTCGGCGCCGTTCCTCGCGCTCGCCAACGTGGGGCAGGCCGTCCCGTCGATCGGGGTGCTCGTCCTGCTCGCCGTCACGGTCGGCATCGGCTTCCAGAAGGCGGTGATCGCGCTCATCCTGGTGTCGGCCCTGCCGGTGCTGCGCAACACGATGGTCGGCCTGCGGGGCGTGGACCGGTCGCTCATCGAGGCGGGGCGCGGCATCGGCCTGTCCAGGGCGGCGGTCCTGTTCCGCGTCGAGCTGCCGCTCGCCGTCCCGGTGATCCTCGCCAGCGTCCGGGTCGCGGTGATCCTCAACGTGGGCAGCGCGACGCTGGCCGCGTTCACCAACGCCGGCGGGCTCGGCGACCTCATCAACACCGGCATCTCCCTCAACCGGACCCCGATCCTGCTCACCGGAAGCGTCCTGACCGCCGTGCTCGCGATGGCGGCCGACTGGCTGATCGGCATCGTCGAGTTCGTCCTGCGCCCCCGCGGCCTCTGAGACCCGAGGAGAAGTCACCCATGCGCAAGCTCGCCGCCGCCGCGTCCCTCGCCGCCGTCGCCCTGACCGCCGGCTGCTTCAGCTCCACCGGAACCGACGCCAAGGCCGGGAGCCTGGCCGAGGGCAACTCGCTGAAGGGCGTCACCCTCACGGTCGGGTCGAAGGAGTTCACGGAGCAGCTCGTGCTCTGCCAGGTCACCGCCCTCGCGCTGCGCTCGGCGGGCGCGACCGTCAAGGAGAAGTGCGGGCTCCAGGGCAGCAACACCACGCGTGCCGCGCTGACGTCCGGCAGCATCGACATGTACTGGGAGTACACGGGCACCGCGTGGGTCAACTACCTCAAGCAGACCGAGCCGATCGGCGACCCGGCCCGGCAGTACGCGGCCGTCGCGGAGCAGGACCTCGCGAAGAACAAGGTGAAGTGGCTGGCCCCGGCGCCCGCCAACAACACCTATGCCCTCGCGGTGAAGACGACGACGATGCGCCGGCTCGGGATCGCGGACCTGTCGGGCTACGCGCGGCTGGCGAAGAGCGACCCGTCGAAGGCGTCCACGTGCGTGGCGAGCGAGTTCGCGGGACGCAGCGACGGGTGGCCCGGCCTGCAGAAGGCCTACGGGTTCAGCCTTCCGAAGCCGGACGTGGCGACGCTGGCCGAGGGCGCCATCTACGACGCCGTCGGGAAGGGCAGGCCGTGCGTCTTCGGCGAGGTCGCCACCACCGACGGGCGCATCAAGGCGCTCGGCCTGACCCCGGTCCCGGACGACAAGAGGTTCTTCCCCGTCTACAACCCCGCCCTGACCGTCCGGGAGGCCGTCCACCGGGACGATCCCGCCATCGAGAAGATCGTGAATCCGATCGCGGCGGCGCTCACCGACGCGGTCCTCCAGGAGCTCAACGGCCAGGTCGACATCAAGGGCGAGCAGCCCGCGAAGGTCGCCGAGACGTGGCTGAAGTCCAAGGGCTTCATCGGCGGGTAGCCGACCGGCGTCACACCATGTACTGGTCGTGGCGCCGGTACAGGTCCGTCCACTCCTCGTCGCTGAGCCGCCGCCCGGTCGCGGCGATCTCGGCGAGCTCCTCGAAGTAGGCCTCGCGCGGAGCGCCCGGGGTGAAGAGCAGGAGCATCGCCGCCGGCTCGCCCGACTCGTTGCGGAACCCGTGCACGCCGCCCTCGGGGACGAAGAGGAAGTCGCCGGCCGAGGTGTCCTTCCAGGCCGTCCCGTCGTGCAGCCGGATCGTTCCGGACAGGATGTAGAACGACTCGGTGATCGTCCGATGGAAGTGCGGCATCGGGCCGGAGGGCTTCGGCCCCATCTCCCAGCGGTACAGGCCGAACGCGCCGTTCGTCGAGCCGCCGGTGCCCAGGTAGTGGACGCGCGTCCCGCGGTGGACGCCGTCGCCGTCGGCCGCGCCGATGAGCAGGTCGGGCGCCGCCCCTGCGGGGCGCAGCGTCCCGCTGCTCTCGCCGCCGTCTCCGAGGTAGCGGGCGTCGGGATAGGTCATGGCTACACCACCAGGTTCAGCAGGAGGACGAACACGAGGCCGCACACCGAGATCACAGTCTCCATCAACGACCACGTCCTGATGTTCTGCCCGACGCTGAGCCCGAAATACTCCTTCACCAGCCAGAATCCCGCGTCGTTGACGTGGGAGAAGAACAGCGAGCCGGCCCCGATCGCGAGGACGAGCAGCGATGTCTCGCCGCTGTCGAGCGTGGTGGCCAGCGGGGCGAGGATCCCGGCCGCGGTGACCGTGGCCACGGTCGCAGAGCCGGTGGCGAGCCGGATGAGGACGGCGACGAGCCACGCCAGGAACAGCACCGAGAGGTCGCTGTCCTTGACCCAGTCGGCGACCAGGTCGCCGATGCCGGTGTCGACGAGCGTCTGCTTGAAGCCGCCGCCGGCGGCCACGATCAGCAGCGGGCCGGCGATGGGCGGCAGCGAGCCGGCCAGCGAGGAGGCGATCCCCTCCCGGTCCATGCCGGAGCCGCGGCCGAAGGTGAACATGGCGACGACGACCGCGATGATCAGTGCGACCAGCGGGGTGCCGAGGTTGTCCAGGACGGTGCGCACCCGGTCGCCCTCGTCCAGGGTGATGTCGGCGACGGCCTTGCCCAGCATCAGCACGACCGGGAGCAGCACCGTGAACAGGGTGACGGGGAAGGACGGGCGGCGGCGCCGCTCGGCGTCCACGGCGGCGTGGTCATCGGCGTCCCGCGCGCCCGCGTCCGTGACGTAGAGCTCCGGCGCCGGGACGTCCACCCAGCGGGACGCGAACCGGGCGAACACCGGACCGGACAGCGCGATGGTCGGGAGCGCGACGGCGATGCCGAGGGCGAGGGTGAGACCGAGGTCGGCCTTGAGGGAGTCGATCGCGACGAGCGGCCCCGGGTGCGGCGGGACCAGCCCGTGCATCGCCGACAGTCCCGCCAGCGCGGGGATCCCCACCGCGATGACGGACATCTGGGCGCGCCGCGCCACCAGCAGGATGACCGGCACCAGCAGGACGAGCCCGATCTCGAAGAACATCGGCAGCCCGATCAGCGCCCCCACGAGGGCCATGGCCCACGGCAGGAACCGGCGCCCGGTGCGGCCGATGATCGTGTCGACGATCTGGTCGGCGCCGCCGGAGTCCGCCAGCAGCTTGCCGAACATCGCGCCGAACGCGATCAGCGCGCCGACCCCGGCGGCCGTGTCGCCGAACCCCTTGGTGAAGGCGTCGATGGTGTCGGCGACCGGCAGCCCCGCGACGATCCCGACCAGCAGCGAGCCGAGCGTCAGGCTCAGGAACGGGTGCACCTTGAGGTAGGTGATCAGTACGACGATCAGGGCGATACCGGCGAGCGCGGCCGGCACGAGCCTCCCGCTCGACGCCGCCGGCGCCGCGGCCAGCACGATCGGGTGCATGCGTCATCCTCCTGGGAGCCGGAGTGAACGAAGGTGGTCGCCCGAGTGTGGCGGCTATAACCTGCCGTTAACAAGGGATAGCTCCGTAAAATCATACCTTTGTCGAAGGTTGTCCCGCCTCATGTGATGATTAGCGGCATGGTGGAGACCCCCTCGACGGGCCTGCACGGCAGCGTGCTCGACCGGCTCGGCGTGCTGATCACGTCCGGCGCGCTGCCCGCGGGCGAGGTGCTGCGGATCGAGCAGCTGGAGGCGCGCTTCGCGGTCTCCCGGTCGGTGATCCGGGAGGCGATCCGCGTCCTGGAGTCCATGGGCATGGTCAGGAGCCGCCGCAGGGTCGGCGTCACGGTCGCCGACCGCTCGGCCTGGAACCTGTTCGACCCGCAGATCATCGGCTGGCGGCTCGCCGGCGACGGCCGGGACGAGCAGCTGCGCTCCCTCGGCGAGCTGCGCCGCGGGCTGGAGCCGGTGGCCGCCGCGCTCGCCGCGCGGAACGCGACGCCGGCGCAGTGCGGCGCGCTGACGGGCGCGGTCATGGAGATGGCGGTGCACGGCAGGTCCGGCGACCTGGAGGCCTACCTGGCCGCGGACATCCGCTTCCACCGGACGCTCCTGGAGGCGTCCGGCAACGAGATGATGGGCGCGCTGAGCGGAGTGGTCGCCGCGGTCCTGGCGGGCCGCACCCACCACGACCTGATGCCCGCGCACCCCGAGCCGGCCGCGATCCGCTGGCACGCCGAGGTGGCGCAGGCGGTGCAGGCCGGCGACGCCGAGGCCGCCGAAAGCGCCATGCGCGACATCGTCGAGGAGGCGACCCGGGCGATGCTGGAGCCCGGCTGACCGGTCAGAACAGCGTCGGCGGCTCCGCCGGGACGGGCTCGGGCAGCGGCTCCAACGCGGGCACGCGGGCCCTCACCTCGTCGTGGAAGCGGCGGGCGAGCGCGGGCGCGTCGGCGTTGTCGGGCGTGTGGACGAACACGGTCGGCGAGCGTCCCTCGGCAAGCCATCCCGCGACGCGGCCGACCCAGAACCGCCAGCCCTCGACGGTGCGCTCGGTGTCGTCCCGTCCCAGGTAGCGGACGATGGGACGGTCCGTGAGCGCCTCCGCCCTGCGCGGCACCCGCGGCTTCTTCGTCCAGGCGTCACGTTCGGCGTCGCTGGTCGGACGGCTCTGGAAGAACGCGGTCGTGTCGAACGGGACCCACTCGGCCCCGGCGCGGGACAGGACGCGCTCAAGGTCGCGCACGGATCCCGCGTCCTCGAAGAACGCGCGGTGACGCACTTCGACGGCGTACCTGTGCGCCGCGGGCAGCCCGCGCAGGAACGCCGCCAGCGTTCCGAGGTCACCCGGGCCGAAGGAGCCGGGGAGCTGCACCCACAGCGCGTGCGCCCGCGATCCGAGCGGCTCGATCGCGTGCAGGAACGCCCGCAGTTCCTCCCCGCCCCCGGAGAGCCGCCGCTCGTGCGTGATCGTCTTTGGGAGTTTGGTCACGAACCGAAAGCCGGGCCCGGTCTGCTCCGCCCACGACTCCACGGTGCTCCGCGCGGGCGTCGCGTAGAAGGTGGTGTTGCCTTCCACTGCGTTGCACCAGCTCGCATAGGCTCGCAGCCGTTCGCCCGGAGGCAGCGACGGCGGGACGAACCGCCCCTGCCACCGCGTGTGAGCCCACATCGCGCACCCCACATGAAGCCGCATGCCCCGACGCTACCGGTGATCCGAGGGCCTCCGGATTCCGCCTCGGCCTGGAGAGCTTCGGCGGAGGCCCGCAGCTCCTCACCGCCGTCGGCCCTCCTGGGGGCGTGCGCCATGTTCCGGCGGCCGAGGATCCCCCCAGACCCCCGGCCGCCGGGCCGGCGAACCCGCATCGGAACGCCGGCGGACGGGATCCGGGCCGCCGCGGAATCGCGGGAGCCGCGCTCACTGCTCCCGCCCTGATGGGACGGGATCCCCCCGCGAGACGGACCTTCCCCAGTCCGGCTGTGCACCATCCTGCCGGGCGGTCGGGGAGCGGGCATCGGTAGAAGCACCGATCCGTGTACCGATTCGCGGGCCGATCGGACTTTAGGAAAGTCGTAGCAGTGCGTATTGGTATGACTACAATTCGGATCACCGGAAGCCGCTCGCCCTCCTCGAACGCCGCGCGGTACCGCGCCTCGCCCGGTAGGGGCCGAACCAGGACGTCCGCGTGGACTCGCGCATCCGGTCCGCGGCGCCGAGCAGCCGGGCGGCCCGGACGTGGTCGCCTCCGCCGCACCGGCAACCGGCGGAGCCGCCGCACCGCCCCGTCCAGGGGCTGGTGAGCTCCGCGGGCAGTCGTCCTGTCTGTCGTTCCAGCGTCGCGGTCAGCGGCACGGCGTCTCCAGTCAGCTAGCGCCGGGGGCACCGGCTCCAGGGAGAGCGCGAACGGCAGGTCGTGGAACTCGTGGCCGAGGGGCTGTCCAACCCCGGCATCGCCGAGCGCCTGACGATCGCGAAACGCACCGCCGACTCGCACGTCGAGCACATCCTCGCGAAGCTCGGCTACTCCTCCCGCACCCAGATCGCCGTGTGGATCAGCGGGCGGGAGCAGTGAACTCGTAGGATCCGACCCGTGAGCGAGCAGGAGATCCGCGCGGAGCCGCCGGCCGCGTCCGGGGCCCGGGCCGGCATCACCCCCGCTGAGTTCGAGGAGTTCGTCGCCGACCGGCTCCTCGGATCGGCCGCCCCGCACGTCAGCGGGCTGAGCGTCACGCTGCACGAGAAGGTGGCCGGCTCCGACGGGACCTACGACCTCGACGCGACCGTCCGCTACGGCTTCGCGGGCATGGACTTCCTGGTCGTGGTCGAGGCCAAGCACCACCGGAACCCGATCAAGCGCGAGCTGGTGCAGGTGCTCCACCAGAAGGTCCAGAGCGTCGGCGCGCACAAGGGCGTCATGGTGTCCACCGCCACGTACCAGAGCGGTGCCGTGGCCTTCGCGCGGGCGCATGGCATCGCCCTCGTGACGGTCACGGACGGCCGGTTCCTCTTCGAGACGAGGGACGCCGTGCCGGTCGAGGGGCCCGCCGGCTCCGGCCCGCCGCCTTTCCTCGTCCACTGCCACGGCCTTCCCGGCGGGGGACCGGGCACGTCACGGGTCGTGCTCATGGTGCCGGACGACGACGACTACCCGCGGCAGGCGGCGGAGATCCTGCTGGGCTGCCCGTTCGAGAGCCTCGCTCCGTAGCGCGGCGGGCCCGGTCAGGCGCCGACGTGGACGTGCGACGCCCACACCGAGGGGTAGTCCGTCCATAGGTCCCGCATCCGCCGGGTCGCGGCGTGGACCGCGCCGGCGACGTCGCCGCCGTCCGCGACGGCCGTGTAGACGAGGTCGGCGACGTCGACGGCGTGCCGGTCCCCGATCGGCCACAGGGTGCCGATCACATGCCGGTAGCCGGCGAGCTGGAACGCCGACGCCAGGTGGATCGCCTCGTCCGCGAGGCGCGCCCCCGGCCGGGCGGTCGAGCAGGCCGACAGGAAGGCGAGTTCGGCGCCGTCCATGCGGAGCCCGGCGAGGTCCGTCACCGTCAGCGGCCGGGTCTGGTGGTCGGCCAGCAGCAGATGGCCGGACGACGGGTCGGCCAGGTCGCTGTGCCCGTGGCAGGCGAAGTGCGCCCACCGGGCCTTGGGCAGAGCCGCGAGCACCGCCTCGTGGGTGGCGGCCGGCCCGGTGAGGACGTCGACCGGGCCCGGGAAGCGCCGGCCGATCAGTGCCGCCTCGGCCTCCGCGCCCGGCAGGTCGGACCGGCCGCCGGGCGTGCGGGGCATCGCGACGGCGACCGCCCGGTCACGGCCGGTCCGCGCCGCGTCCGCCGCGCCGCGCCGCGCGTGGGCCAGGGCCCGGAGGGTCGGGGCCGTCGAGCACGCGACGCGGTCGACGACCGTCGCCGGGATCTCGTCGGCCGCGGTGCCGTGGTACCCCGCCGCATGCACCGGGAGGAACGACAGCAGCCCTGACAGGCACCACCACAGCCTCGGCCACGGTGCGCCGTCCTGGGGCGGCCCGCCGATGCCGACGTGGTCGAGCACCGGACCGGCCACCGCGTCCCACAGCCATTCGAGCGTCCGCGACATCCGGCCTTGCCCGGCCGTCCACGATCTGGCCTCCCCCGCGCCGATCTCCTCGACCGCGGCCAGGAACGCGCCGACCTCCGCCGTCACTGCGCCGGGGGTGAGCGCGGGCAGCGGCACGGCCGCGACGCCCGCGCCGGCGTCGAGGACCAGCGCGTGCGACCCGAAGTCCGACACGTTGACGATCACGACGTGGCCGCGGGCCGGTGCGAGGTCGCGGACGGCGGGCGGGCGCAGGAAGCGATCGAGACCGGGCAGTTCCCGGATCTCCGCGACGAGCCGGTCGAACGCCGCGGCCGTGGCGCGGCGTTCCACCGGCGGCTGGGGTGCCGGGTCGGCGCCGCTGCCGGGGACTCCCGCCGCGGGCGCGGAGCGGTCGAGTTCCGCGCAGAGGGCGGTGAACCGTCCGGCCAGATCCGGGTCGCGCTCGGCCAGCGCGGACAGGTCGGTGCGGGTGTCGAGCGCCCGGCCGAGCAGCAGCCCGCGTCCCTGCTCGAACAGTTCGACCCCGTGCTCGACCTGCCCGGCGCGCACGCAGCAGGCGGCGGCGTCCGATCCGATCCCGCCCATGTCGCGGAGGAGGATCTCCTGGTCGCGGCGTTCGAGGCCGCGCGGGACCGTGCGTCCGATCAGGTCCACGACCGCCGCGTAGCCGGACACCGCGTCCTCCCACCGTCCGGCCTCGGCGGCGAGCCTGGCCCAGCGGGAGGCCGCGACCGCCCGGACGCGGGGCGGAGCACGGCCATTTCGACCATGCGGGCGGGCTGGCGGGGATGGTGGGCCTGCGCGGCGTGCGGTCGATGCCGAT
>NZ_JBFARL010000133.1:0-23684 GCF_040674655.1 Actinomadura sp. NPDC049753
GGGCGCACTTCCGGGCTAAAACCCTCTTGATCCTGGGTCTTTGGGGGGGGCGGGCGGGCCGGGGGTCGCGCGGCCGGCCGCCGTCGGTCCGTGGTCGGACTCCGCCGGGCCGGGCCCGGCGAGGGGCTCAGGCCCCGGCGAGCAGCTTGGTCGCGTCGAGCGTGTCCTCGCCCTTGTTCCAGTTGCAGGGGCACAGCTCGTCGCTCTGCAGGGCGTCCAGGACCCGCAGGACCTCCTTGACGTTCCGGCCGACGGAACCGGCGGTCACCATGGCGAACTGGATCTCGTTGTTCGGGTCGACGATGAACGTCGCGCGCTGGGCGACGCCGTCCTCGGTGAGGATGCCGAGCGACTCCGAGAGTTCGCGCTTGAGGTCGGACAGCATCGGGAACGGGATCTCCCGCAGGTCCGGGTGGTCCTTGCGCCACGCGTAGTGGACGAACTCGTTGTCGACGGACGCGCCGAGCACCTGCGCGTCGCGGTCGGCGAAGTCCTCGTTGAGGCGGCCGAACTCCGCGATCTCCGTCGGACAGACGAACGTGAAGTCCTTGGGCCAGAAGAACACCACGCGCCACTTGCCCTCGTAGGACTTGTGGTTGATCGTCTCGAACGCGTTCTCGGCGTCCAGCGAGACGCAGGCGGTGAGCTCGTACTCGGGGAACTTGTCACCGACAGTAAGCACGCATGCTCCTTCATCATGAGAAAGGGGTCGCCTCCGCACGGGGAGGCGCGGGGAGGCCGCGGGCTCTCCGCCTCGGCGGCCGATGTCACTCAGAGTGCCCCGACTCGATCAAAAAGAGAAATCGATAGATCCCACAAGCGCGATAGGTGTGGCCTATCAATGTGACGGACGGCGCGCTGACCTGCGAAGAGGGGGCGTTGGGCTCGCCGTCCGGCCGTCCGATAGATATAGATCACACGGATTCGCTCATATTGGGACTAACGCTGCGTAGCGCGCAAGTGTAGGGCGCTCGGCTCTCCCCGGACAACAGGTGATCTTCGGTGACGGTGCCGACGTCTCGCCGCCGCCCATCCCGAGGTTCCGCTACTGTCCGTCACGGCCTGGCCGGCGCGGTTCCGGGGTGAGGGCCGCCCCGAGGACGTCCCGGAGCGGGGTCGGAGGACGGTTCAGCAGGCGGCCGAGGGCGGGATCGACGCGCGAGAACTCGCTTCGGCGCGCTGCGGCGAACATGGCCGTGAGAATGTCCGCCCCATGCTCGGGAACGCCGTGCGCGATCAGGCCGGACCGGTACTCGGCGTCCGATACGACCACGTGCCTGATCGGACGTCCGGTGATCTCGGAGGCGAGGGCCGCGACCCCGGCCATGTCGACCGCCTCGCCGCCCGTCAGGGCCGGGGTGACGCCGTCGAAGATCTTCTCGGCCAGCGTGGCCGCGGCGGCTTCGGCGAGATCGTCGTGGGAGGTCCAGGAGACCGGCCCGTCCTCCGGCACCGCCAGCTCGCCGGTCCGCAGGGCGGCGTCGAGGAGCGCCGCCGTCGTGGAGGCGTAGAAGCCGTTGCGCAGCGACGTGAAGGGGACGCCCGAGGCCCGCAGCGCCTCCTCGGTGGCGGCGTGGTCCCGCATGGGCGGGAAGAGGGAGGACGGGCTCGTGCCCATGTGGCCGGTGTAGACGATCCGGCCGGCGCCCGCCTTGACGGCCGCATCGATCGCGGTGCGGTGCAGGCGCAGCGCCGCCTCGCCGGTGGTGTCGGCGGACACGATCAGGACCTGCGACGCGCCCTCGAACGCGTGGGCGAGGCTCGCGGGATCGGCGTAGTCGCCCCGGCGGACGCGGACGCCGCGTTCCCGGAGGTCTTCCGCCTTCTCCGGATCCCGGACGCTGACCCCGATCTCTTCGGCGGGGACGTGCCCGAGCAGGCGCTCGACGGTCATCCGGCCGAGTCTCCCGGTGGCCCCGGTGATGATGATCATTGCTCTCTGCTCCCTCGCTCCGGCACGCCGGAATCAGTGCTAACGCAATCACGGTAACACTGATAACAGAACAGTGCTAACCCAAGTCTGTTATCGTCGTTAGCATGCAGGGAGGGCAGCCGGGCGACGGACCGCGGGAGCGGATCCTCGCCGCCACCGCCGAGCTCCTCGCCGAGGGCGGGCGCGAGGCCGTCTCCACGCGCGCGGTGGGGGTCGCGGCCGGAGTCCAGGCGCCGACGATCTACCGGCTCTTCGGGGACAAGCGCGGCCTTCTCGACGCGGTCGCCGCCGAGGGCTTCGCGGCCTACCTGGCCGCCAAGGCCGACCCGCGCCCCGACGCCGACCCGGTGGACGACCTGCGCGCCGGATGGGACGAGCACGTCGAGTTCGGCCTGGCCAATCCGGCCCTCTACATGCTCATGTGCGAGCCCCGTCCCGGTATGGCGCCGGCGCCGGCGGCGGTCGCCGGGATCGAGATCCTCTCCGCCCGCATCCGGCGGATCGCCGAGGCCGGGCGGCTGCGCGTCGGTGAGGAGCGTGCCGTCCGGCTCGTCCACGCGGCCGGCTCCGGCACGACCCTCGCGCTGATCGCGATGCCCGAGGACGGCCGCGACCCGGGGCTGTCCGCCATGGCGCGCGAGGCGGTCATCGCCGCGATCACGAGCGACGCTCCCGTGCCGGCGGCGCCCGGCCCGGTCGGCGCCGCCATCGCCTTGCGCGCGGCCCTTCCCCGGACCGCCGCCCTGACCGGACCGGAGCGGGGCCTGATGCGGGAATGGCTCGACCGCATCGCCGAGCGATCCGGCTGACGCTCGCCGCCGACGGCCGGCCTCGCCCGAGAGCGGCCTTCGACCGGGGCCGGGAACGGCTCAGCGGGGCCGGGCGGCGGCGTGGGCGGCGAGGGCTTCGGCGGCGTCGGCGAACATGTCGGCCAGACCGGACAGGGAGGTCTGGATCTCGCCGTCCAGCCAGGCGACGAGGTTCTCGTTCCACCCGGCGACCAGCATCGTGGCGACGAAGCGCATGCGCGCGTCGGCGTCCGGTGGGATGTCGTAGAACATGCGGGCGTACTCGATGACCAGGCGGGCGTAGTCGCGGCGGGCGGCGTGCTGGCGGGCCCGCAGGACGGGGCTGGCCGCCGCCTCGACCAGCACCACGCGGATCTTGCGGGGGTCGGTGCGGCCCGTGTCCAGCGCGGCCATGGCGGCGGAGCGGACGGTCGTGCGCAGGTCGGCGCCCGGCCCGGCGGCGGCCACTCCCCGGGCGGCGGCCTCGGCGATCTCCGCGACGATCCGGTCGTGGACCTCGGTGAGCAGGGCGTCCAGGTCGGTGAAGCTCTCGTAGAAGTAGCGCGGGTTGAGGCCGGCGCGCGCGCAGACGGCGCGCAGGGACGTCCCCCGGACGCCCTCCGCCGCGAGCAGGTCGAGGCCCGCGTCCAGGAGGGCGGCGCGGCGGTCGGCGCGGCGGCGGTCGGCGGTCACGCCGCCGTACGGGCGAGGGCTCACCCTGCAATCTTGACACAGCCGTTGCCAGAATCTACCTTTCTGGTAACACGCGTAGCCAGATGGGGAGGCCCCCGTGCCCCGCTCCAGCGACACAGACGCCCGGACCACGGAAACCGCAGCGCCCCGGCCCGGCGAGCCGGACATGGCGCGCTTCTTCGCGCCGCTCCTGCGCGAGCACGACTACGTCGTCGACCAGATCGACGGGGAACTCCCGTCCGGCCTCACCGGGACGCTGTACCGGATCGGCCCGGGCAAGTGGGAGGTCGGGCGGACGCTGATGCACCACCTCTTCGACGGCGACGGGATGGTCGCGCAGTTCGCGTTCGACGGGCGGTCCGTGCGGTTCCGCAACCGGTACGTCCGGACGCCGCAGTTCAAGCACGGCCTGGTCTCCGGCGGGCCCGTCCGTCCGGGCGTCGGGACGCCGCTTCCCGGCGGCTTCTGGGCCAACTTCGTGAAGGGGAGGGGCCCGGCGAACCCCGCCAACACCGGCATCGCCCTGCACGCCGACCGGCTGCTGGCCCTGTGGGAGGGCGGCCCGCCGCACCGGCTCGACCCCGACACGCTGGAGACGCTCGGCGTCCACGACTTCGACGGGCGGCTGCGCGGCGCGCTCAAGGCGTTCTCCGCCCACCCGAAGTGGGATCCGGTGACGGGCGAGATGTTCAACTTCGGACAGGACTTCAGTCCGCTGCCTTCCCTGAACTGCTGGAAGGTCGACCGGCGCGGCCGGCTGCGGCGGCTCGCCCGGGTCCGGATGGCGAACATGCCGTGGAACCACGATGTGGCGCTGACGACCCACCACATGGTGTTCGTCCTGGACCCGTACATGGTCGACCTGCGCACGATGTTCGGCGGCGGCGCGTCGGTGTTCGACGCGATCCGGCACCGCCCCGAGAAGGGGACGCGGTTCGTGCTGGTGCCGCGCGGCGGCGGCCCGGCGCGGGTCGTGGAGCACGAGGCGCTCGTGCACGTCCACGTGGCGAACGCCTTCGAGGACGGCGCCGACACCGTCGTCGACCTGGTGCTCTTCGACGACTTCGAAGCGATCAGGCGTGACCTGTCCGACTTCCGCGCCCGCTTCACCGACCTGCCGTCCAGCAGGCTGACGCGCTACCGGATCACCCCGGCGGGACGCGTGATCGAGACGCCGCTGTCCGACCTGCCCGGCGAGTTCCCCCAGTACGACTGGCGCCGTTCCACGCGCAGGCACCGCTACACCTACATGACGGGGCGGACGGGCCCGAGCGGCGAGTACGACACCGTCCTGAAGGTCGACAACGACACAGGCCGCACGCAGGCGCACGAGGCCGGCCCCCACACCTACGTGGGCGAGCCAATCTTCGTGCCCCGCGCACCGGACTCCGCCGAGGACGACGGGTGGCTCCTGGCGGTCGTGTATCTCGCCGCGGAGCACCGCTCGCGGCTCACCATCCTGGACGCCAGGGACCTCACCTCCGTTGCCGACCTCCACCTCCCGCACCACATCCCGTTCGGCTTCCACGGCACCTTCACCCCGCGCGTCGCCGACCCCGACGCCCCCATCCCCCATCCAGACCGCCTGCCCGTCCGCTGAGCGCCTGCCCGCTGTGGTGAACACCACCCCGCCTCGACCTGGGACAAGTCACGGTGCGTGATCGAGCTTGGGTAATGTCTGCGGCAGGATGGGGATCAGCAGACCGACGGTGGCCCAGTTGCGGGCGTTCCTGGCATTGGCGGAGTACCTGCATTTCCGTGACGCCGCCGCCGCTCTGCGCATGAGCCAGCCCGCCCTGTCCGGGGCCGTGGCGGCGCTGGAGGAGGGCCTCGGGACGCAGCTCGTCGAGCGGACGACGCGCAAGGTCCTGCTGACTCCCGCTGGGGAGCGGGTCGCGCGGCGGGCCGAGACCGTCCTGGCGGAACTCGACCGGCTGGTCGAGGAGGTCCAGGCCGTCCGAGGGATGCTCGTCGGGCCGCTCAGGGTGGGCGTCATCCCGACCGTCGCGCCGTACCTGCTGCCGGTCGTCCTTCCCCGGCTCGCCAAGGAGTTCCCCGACCTGGAACTGTCCGTCCACGAGGAGCAGACCGGCCACATCGTCGCGGAACTGCTCGCCGGACGCCTGGACGTGGTGCTGCTGGCCCTTCCCGTGCCCGCGTCGGGCGTGACGGAGCTGCCGCTGTACGACGAGGACTTCGTGCTCGTCGCGCCCGCCGGGTTCGAGCTCGGAGCGACCGGGGTCGCGCGGGAGGCGCTCAACGACCTCGACGTCCTCCTGCTGAACGAGGGCCACTGCCTGCGCGACCAGGCGCTGGACGTCTGCCGGGAGGTGGGGGCGCGCGCCGCCGCGGCGACGTACGCCACGAGCCTGGCGACGCTGGTCCAGCTCGTGTCGGGCGGCCTGGGGGTGACGCTCGTCCCCGAGACGGCGCTGCCCGTGGAGACCCGCCGGGCGCCGAACCTCGGCCTGCACCGGTTCGCGGCCCCGGCGCCGTTCCGCCGCATCGGCCTGGGCTTCCGGGCGACGTCGCCGCGCGCGGACGAGTTCGAGGCGCTCGCCTCCAGCATCCGCGCCGCCCTCTCCGAGTCGGGCGCGGCCGAGTCGGGTGCGGCCCCCGGCATCCGCCCCGTCTGATCCTTCGGGTTAACGCCCAGGTCAAGCCGCGGCCAGGCGAGGTCAAGTCTGCGTCAGGGGACGGCCTCGCAATCGCGATGCGCGTTCGTGCGGCGGCGTGACGTCACCATGCTCGGGGGGCGAGGAGGAGGCCCCATGTCCCCGAAGCTCAGCGTCGTCGTGCCGTTCCACAACACCGAGGAGTACCTCCAGGAGTGCCTGGAATCGCTGGCGGGCCAGACGCTGGGCGACCTTGAAGTGATCATGGTGGACGACGGGTCCACCGACAACGGCGCCGTGATCGCCAAGGACATGTGCGGCCGCGACCCGCGGTTCCGGCTGCTCACGCGGGAGAACGAGGGGCCGGGGCCCGCCCGCAACGCGGGCGTGCGGCAGGCGAGGGGCGAGTACCTGGCGTTCGCCGACGCCGACGACGTCGTGGAGCGCGAGGCGTACGCGCGGCTGGTCGCGTCCCTTGAGCGGACCGGGTCGGACCTGGCGTCCGGCAACGTCCAGCGGATGGACGACGACCGGACCTGGCAGTCGCACCTGCACGACGGCCTGTTCACGCAGTCCCGTTCGAAGACGCATGTGTCGTCGATGCCGATGCTCATGCGCGACCGGACGCCGTGGAACAAGGTGTACCGGCGTGCGTTCTGGAACCGGACCGGTCTGGAGTTCCCCCCGGGCTACTACGAGGACCCGCCTGTCACGGCGCGCGCGCACGCCCTGGCCCGTTCCGTGGACGTCCTGAGCGAGACGGTCTACTTCTGGCGCAGGCGTCCCGGGTCCATCACGGAGGACCGCTACGACTGGGACAACTTCAGCCAGCGCATGCGCTCCGCGCGGGTCGTCCGGGACGGTCTGGCCGACTACGCGCCGCAGCTGCTGAACGCCTACGACGAGCACGTGCTGATCCCCATTGAACTTCGCGTCCTGTCCGAGGCCCTTCCGAGGACGCAGGACGAGAACCGCCGGGAACTCGTGGCCATGGGGGCGGCCCTGGCCCGGCAGGTGAACGCGCGCGTCCTCAGGCGGCAGCCCGCGATGACGCGCCTGCAACTGCACCTGCTGTGCCGGCGGATGCTGCCGGAACTGCTGGAGGTGCTGCGCTTCGTCCAGCTGCGCAAGGCGGCGGACGCGCCGCGCGTGCGGCGCGGCCTGCGGCACCGCTGGTACGCCGAGTACCCCTTCTTCGAGGACGAGGACCGGGGCGTCCCGGCGCACGTGTACGACGTGACCGACGAGCTCAAGTCGGTCGCGGCGATCGACCGGGCCACCTGGGCGGACGGGCGGCTGCGCCTGGAGGGCCACGCCTACGTCCGGCATCTGGACGCCTCCAGCGAGGACGGGTCCCGCATCCGGGTCTGGCTGGTGGCGGCCAACAAGCGGGGCCTCATGCGCGTCCCGGTCCGGAGGGTCCGCAGGCCGGACGTGACCGCCGGGTCGCGGCAGTCGAACGTCTCCTACGACTGGTCCGGCTTCGTCGCGGAGATCGACCCGTCCGCGCTCCGGATGTTCGGGCGCTGGCGGGACGTCGACTGGGTGCCGTGCGTCGAGATCGTCAACCGGGGGCTGCGGCGCCGGTCGACGTTCGCCGGGCCGCGGCTCACCGGCCGGCAGTGGCCGCGGGACAGGGAGTGCGCGCCGGGCGTGCTCGTCCAGGGCGTCACGGGCCGGAACCGGTTCGTGATCCAGGTGCGCCGCACGCCGGCGGCGGTCGTCGGCTGCCACCTGGAGGGCGGCGAGCTGTGGCTGGACGGCTGGAGCCGCGTCCCGCTCGGGGACGAGCCGCGCGTCACCGCCGCCCCGAGGACGGGGCGGGCCACGGTGCTCGGGCCGGTCGAGCCGGTCGGGGCCGACGGGTTCCGGGCGCGGCTGCCGGTCGCCGGGCTGGCCCGGCGGCAGGGCGACTGGGAGATCGCGCTTTCGGAGGGGATCCGCCCGTACCTGGACGAGGACGCCGCGGGCGCCGCCTTCTCCGTGCCCGGCGGGGAACTGGAGATCGCCAGGACGCGGCGCGGCACCCTGCGGATCGTTTCCCGCGGCCGCGTCCTCGCCGTCGAGGAGGTGTCGTGGTCGCCCGAGGGCGCCCTGCGCCTGGCGGGCACGTGCTCGGAGCGGATCGGGCGGCCCGACTCGCTGGTCCTGCGGCGGCGGCGGTCGAGCGAGGAGCACGCCGTCAGGCTGCACTGGGAGGACGACCGGTTCACCGCGGTGTTCTCGCCCGCGCGCATGCCGGTGCTCGGGCTGTCGCGCCCGCTGGTCTCCGGCCGCTGGGACGCCCTCGCCACCGTCGGCGGGGAGGAGCAGCCGGTGGTCGTCCGCCGCCACAGCCTCCGCGACCTGCCCGAGCCGTTCGAAGCGGGCCTGCACCGGATCACCGTCCGGGCCCAGAAGACCGACCAGTTGCAGTTGCGCGTCGAGACGGCCTTGGACGATGACGAGCGCGGAGCCTACGCGCAGAGCCGCATACGGTCCGGGCACTACCGGCGCCACCTGAACCTGCCCGTCCGTGAACTCGCCGTGTTCGACGCGTACAAGGGTCGCCAGTACTCGTGCAACCCGCGCGGCATCTACGACGCGCTGCGTCGCCGCGAAACCGACCTGGAATGCGTGTGGGTCACCGAGAACGGGCAGTTCGGCAAGCCTTCTGGCGCCCGCACCGTCCTGGCCGGGACGCGGGAGCACTACGAGGTGCTCGCCCGCGCGCGCTACATCTTCGGCAACTGGTCGCAGCAGGAATGGTTCACCAAACGCGAGGACCAGACCTACGTGCAGTGCTGGCACGGGACGCCCCTGAAGAAGCTCGGGTACGACGTCAAGCAGATGCCCTTCAAACGCACCGAGGGCGTGGACTGGATGGAGCACGACGTCCCTCAGTGGGACCTCCTGCTCGCCCAGAACGCGTTCTCCGTGCCGCTGTTCCGGCGCGCGTTCGGCTACGGCGGGGACGTCCTCGAAAGCGGCTACCCCCGCAACGACGTGCTGAGCAGCCCGCACCGCGACGAGATCGCCGCGGCGGTGCGGCGGAGGCTCGGCATCCCGGAGGGCAAGCGGGTCGTCCTGTACGCCCCGACCTGGCGGGACGACTTCCACCAAGCGATCGGCAAGCGCGCGTTCCGCCTCGAATTCGAGATCGACAGGTTCCGGGCCGCGCTGGGCCGCGACCACGTCCTGCTCCTGCGGACGCACTACCTCGTCACCGACCGCCCGAGGCTGCGGCCGGGCGACTGTGTCATGGACGTCTCGGTCTACCCCGACATCTCGGAGCTGTTCCTCATCAGCGACGTGCTCGTCACCGACTACTCGTCGTCCATGTTCGACTTCGCCGTCACCGGCCGCCCGATGGTGTTCTTCACCTACGACCTGGAGCGCTACCGCGACCACGTGCGCGGCTTCTACTTCGACTTCGACGCCGAGGCGCCGGGGCCGCTGCTCGCCACCACGCAGGACGTCGTCGAGGCCCTGCGCGAGCCCGCCGCGCTGGAGACCGGGTTCCGGGACGCGCGCGCCGCCTTCGCCGCCCGGTACTGCCCGCACGACGACGGCCACGCGGGCGCCCGCGTCCTCGACCGGGTCCTCCGCTGAGCCCCGGCCCGACCGGCCTCGAACCCGACGAAGCCCCGCAAGCCCACGAATCCCCGAAAGCGCAGTACGGAGCCGCTCGTGTCCCCGCAGATCAGCATCGTCGTCCCCATCCGCAACACCGGCGGCCGCCTGGCGGAGTGCCTGGAGTCGATCGCCGGGCAGACGCTGCGCGACATCCAGGTGCTCATGGTGGAGGACGGTCCGGACTACGGCAGAGCCGCGAAGGGCCCCGCCACCACCGATGACGCTGCCGTCGCCAAGGAGTTCGCGGGCCGCGACGACCGTTTCGCCCTGCTGCAGCCCGCCCCCGGCACGACGGCGGCCGACGCGGGCATCGCGCAGGCGAAAGGCCGCTACCTCACCTTCGCCGACGGTGAGGACACGGTGCCGCCCTACGCCTACGAACTGCTGGTCGGGACGCTGGACAACACCGGTTCGGACCTCGCGGGCGGGAACGTCATGTGCCTGGACGAAGAACAGGCGTGGCAGTCGCCGCTTCACAGCGACCCTTATGCGGAGACCGTGTTGTCCACGCACGTGACCCGCCATCCCACGCTCCTGCAAGACAGGACGGTGTGGAACAAGGTCTACCGGCGCTCGTTCTGGGACGCGTACGGCTTCGAGTTCGGCACTAGCGGAGACCTCCTCATCGCCGTGCAGAGCCACGTGCTGGCCTCCGCCGTGGACGTGCTGGACGCGACCGTCTATTTCTGGCGGGACCGTCCCGGGACGGCCTTGCGCACGCGCCCCGACCCGGCCGACATCACCGCACGCATGGCGACCCTCGCGAAGACGCGGGAATTCGTCCGTACGCATGCGCCGGACCTTCTGCCCGTCCACGACATGTACGCGCTCGACCTGGACGTGCGCGAACTGATGCTGGCCCTGCCCGCGGCCACCTGGGAGGAGCGCGAACACCTGGTGGAACTGGGCGCGGAGGTCGTCGCCGGCGCCGGGCGCCGCGCCACGGCGGGGCTTGAGGCGATCAGGCGGCTGGAGACGTATCTGCTCAGTGAGTGCATGCTGCCCGAACTGCTGGAGGTGCTGCGCTTCGAGCAGGACGGCCTGCGGGACGTCCCGCTGGTGTCGCGCGGCCGTCTCCGGCAGCGCTGGTACGCCCGCTACCCCTTCTTCGACGACGCCGAGCGGGGCGTCCCGGAGGACGTGTACGACGTCACCGACGAGCTGGCGCTGTGGGCGGACGTCGACCGTGTGGAGTGGGACGTCGACACCCTCATCGTCGAGGGGCACGCCTACATCGACCGGTTCGCCGTGGCGTCGGTGACCGATACCCGGATCCGCGTGTGGATGCGCGACGTGCGGACCGGCAAGGAGATCCGGCTGCCGGTGGAGCGCCGCTACGTCCCGGAGGTCACGGCGCGCTCCGGGCAGGCGAACGTCTCCCTCGACTGGTCCGGCTTCACGGTACGGGTGGAGCCCGAGTACCTGCTGGACAACGACGAGTGGCGGACGGCCACCTACGAGCTGTTCGCCGAGGTGACGACGGCCGGGCGCAGGGCGGTGCAGCGGCTGACCGCGATGGCTCCGGCCGTCAGGTGGACGTCGCCGCGGCAGGTGGACGAGCACGTGGCCGTCCAGCCGGCGGCGGGCGACGACGACGTGTTCGTCGTTCACGTCAAGCGGGCCAAGGCCGTCGTCACCAGGGTCGGCCTCGACGGCGACGCGCTGGTGCTGTCCGGCTGGACGCGGCGCGCGCTCGGTGCCGGAGCCGCGATGGTCGCGCTCCGAAGGCACGGGGGAGACGAGGTCCGCGGAGAGGTGACGCTGCGGCAGGCGGCCGCCCTGCGGATGGCGGAGGGCACCGGGTTCGACTTCACGGCGAGGCTGCCCCTGAAGTACCTCGCGTCCGTGCCGAACGGTACGCCGAACAACACGCCGAACGGCACGCCGAACACCGTGCCGTACGGCACGCACCTGCGCGACGTCATCGACTGGGACATCCGGTTGACGGGTGAAGGCGGCCCGCTCCGGCTCACCGTCGCGAGCAACGTCAAGCCCGCCCGCTTCGCCCTGCCGGAGAGCGCGGGGCGCGGACGGGAGTTCGCCGTCAGCCGCACGGCGTTCGGCAACCTGCGCGGAGTCGAGCGCAGCTTCCGCCCGGTCGTCACGGCCGCCGCATGGGACGCCAACGGACTGCTCACGCTGAGAGGCGACTTCGCCGACCCGGAACACCGCCCCGACCACTTCGTCCTCCGGCGGCGCCGGTCCGGCGACGAGCACCGCGTCCCCGTCACCTGGGAGGGAAGCCGGTTCACCGCCGCGTTCCTCCCCGCGACGGTGTCCGTTTTCGGGACGGACCTGCCGCTGAGCAGCGGAACCTGGGATCTGGTGGCGCCCACCCGTTCGGGGGAGGTGGCCGTCGTCGTCGAACGTGAGGCCATCCCCGACCTGCCCGGCCGGCACCGCGCGGGCACGCACGAATTCGAGCTCGGCGTCCACCAGATCGACGCGCTGATGCTGCACACCCGTGTCTCCCTGGAGGACGACGAGCGCGGCGGACACGCGCAGACCCTCCTCCAGCAGAGGGACTACACCGTCTACCTGCGGAACCCTCTGGCCGACATGGTGGTGTTCAGCAGCTACAACGGCTCCCAGTACAGCTGTAGCCCGAGGGCCGTCTATGAGGAACTCATCCGCCGTGACGCCGACCTGGAATGCGTGTGGGTCTCCCAGGACGGCCAGTTCGCGGTGGACGGAAAGGCCACGACCGTTCTGGCGGGGAGCCGCGAGCACTACCGCGTCCTCGCGCACGCCCGGTACGTCGTCGCCAACCAGACGATGCCGCCCTGGTTCTTCAAGCGGACAGGTCAGGTCTACCTCCAGACCTGGCACGGCACCCCGTTGAAGCGCCTCGCCTACGACCTCCAGGACATGCCGTACCAGCGCACCGAGCGGCTGGACTGGATGGAGGAGGAGGTGCCGCGATGGGATCTCCTGCTGTCCTCCAGCCCGTACGCCACCCAGGTCATGCGGCGGGCCTTCCGGTACGAGGGCGAGGTCCTGGAGACAGGATTCCCGCGCAACGACATCCTCAGCACGCCCGAGTGGGAACGCATCGGAACCCGCGTCCGGAAGCGCTTGGGTATCCCGCAGGGCAAGAAAGTCGTCCTCTACGCGCCGACATGGCGGGACGACCGGCATCACGCAGAAGGCAAGCTGGGCTTCTCGCTGGAGCTGGACGTGGAGACCATGCGACAGGCCCTGGGCGACGACCACGTCCTCCTCCTGCGGACGCACCACTGCATCACCGACCGAGACCGGATCGCTGCGGTTCGGCTCGCCGACGGTGACTCCGGCCCCTTCGTCATCGACGTGTCCCGGTATCCCGACATCGCCGAGCTGTACATGGCCGCTGACGTGCTCGTCACGGACTACTCGTCCGCCATGTTCGACTACGCCATCCTGGGCCGCCCCATCGTCCTCTACACCTACGACCTGGACTGGTACCGCGACCACGTGCGCGGCTTCTACTTCGACCTGGAGGCCGAAGCGCCCGGCCCGGTCGTGCGGACGTCCGCGGAGGTCGCCGAGGCGGTCAGGGCGGCGTCCGCGAGCGAGCAGCGCTACGCCGACGCCTACGACCGCTTCTTCGTGAAGTACTGCCCGCACGACGACGGCCAGGCCGCGTCCAGGGTGGTGGACCGCGTCTTCGGCAAGGCCTGAAGGAAGGAAGGGAGGGAGGGAGGGGCCCGCAGTTCAGCCTGGACGGCGGGCCCGCGCGAACAGCCAGACGCCAGGCCACGAGGCGACCGGCAGGCGCCGCTCCAGCGAGGCGGACAGGCGCAGCGCCTCGTTGACGAGCGGATGCAGCGGAGCCAGGTCCTCGCGCCGCACCGTCCGGTTCCTCAGCAGACGCAGGAGCGGACGATGCAGGACGCCCCTGCTCCACACGCGTTCCAGCACAAGCCCCGCACCCTCCAGCAGGTCGGCCAGAGTGCGGCGAGAGTAGCGGCGGACACGTCCGAGAGCCACGTCCTGCGCCGACCACAGAGCCATGTCGCAGGGCACGGACACCAGCGCCGTCCCGCCCGGCCGCAGCACCCGCGCGACCTCCGCGGCCGCTCGCCCGTCGTCCTCCACATGCTCAAGCACGTCGAGGGCCAGCGCCAGGTCGAACTCGCATGCCGGCAGCGGCAGGTAACGCGCGTCGCCCTCGTAGGCCTCGACGCCGTAGGCGCGGGCCAGCGCGACGGCGTCCGGGCTCAGATCGATCGCGGTGGCGCTCCAGCCGTGGCCGGCCAGTACGCGGCAGGCCGCCCCGGACGCGGCGCCGATGTCGACGGCCGTCCCGGGCACGCTGAACCGCAGCAGTTCCGCGGACAGGATCTCGCGGCGCTCGCGGTACCACCAGTTGTCGTTCTCGATCCGCGCGATCCGCTGGAGCTCGGTGGTGTCCACCGGACAAGCCGACCGCACCGGCGGCGGCGCGTTCCATCGACGCCGCCGCCCGCGCACGGATCGTTGACGCCGGTTTGACCCCGCCCCGGACGTGCGCGCCGGCGAGCGCTTCTAGCGATCGGCGCTTCCTGTGATCAGCGCTTCCCGCGGCGGCGCACGAGGAAACGGATGATCAGGAGGACGGCGACCAGGCCGCCGACCGCGGGAACGGCCCGCTTGGCGATCGACGGGCCCGCGAACTCCAGCAGGTCGATCGCGTCGTCCTTCTCCTCCACCTGCCGCTTCTCCGCCAAGCGCCGCACGCGCCCGCTCTCTTCTCCTCCGGCCGCGGCGGGCGGCGCAAGGGGCTCCTTGGGCTCCGCCCGGACGGGGCCCGGCTGGGCGGCCGGCTCCTCCGGTGTCGCAGGGGCCACGCTCGTCTCCGCCTCCAACTCCGGTTCGGCGGCCTTCTCAGGGCTCTCCGGGGTGGCGGAGGGCGCCTCCGTGGGCGCCACGGCGGCGGTGGCCGGCGTGTCGGCGGTGGCCTCGGCCGGCTTCTCGGCAGGAGCGGACGGGGCGGCCGGGGCCTCGGCGGCGGTCTCCCCGGGGGCCTCGAGCTCGGCGGCCAGCTGCTTCGCGAACCGCGCGATGATCTTGGAACCGACCTCGGACAGGATGTTGCGGCCGAACTGCGCCGGGCGGCCCGTCACGTTCAGCTTGGTGTGGACGGTCACGCGGGTGGTGCCGTCCTCCCCGTGCAGCCTCGCCTGCACGGTCGCCGCCGCCGTCCCCGACCCGCGGGCCTCCTTGGCGGACGCCTCCATCGTGACGACGCGGGACGACTCGTCCGCCGAGACGATCCGCGCGGTGCCGCGGTAGGTGATGGTCATCGCACCGACCTTCACCTTCATCCGGCCCGAGTACTCCTCGCCGTCGACCGAGTCGAGCGTCGCGCCCGGCATGCAGGCCGCGACGCGCTCCACGTCGAGCAGCACCGACCAGGCCTGATCCACCGGCACGGGGACGGTGAAATCGTGGTCGAGCTCCATGATCAGTGTCCTTATCGTCCGGAGACCTCGCCCCGACCCTACGGCGGCCGCCCGTCGCGTCGCCAGTGGGGCCCCGGGCGCCTCGGTACGCCTCAGGCACCCCGGTGTACCCCGCCCCGCAGTGATCATGCGGCGCGGGAGAACAAGGGGCGCCGGAACGCACGCGGCCGGACGCCGGGGCGACGGCGCCCGGCCGCGTGCTCCCGCCGCGCGGGCGGGTCAGCCCGCGGCGGCCGCCAGCGCGCGTGCCGTCAGCACCGTCGCCAGGTGGGCCCGGTACTCCGACGACCCGTGCAGGTCCGTGGGCGGCTCCGTGCCCGCCGCGGCCTGCGCCGCGGCGGTCCGGAACGCGTCCTCCGACGCCGACCCCCCTCTCACGGCCGTCTCGACCGCGCTCGCCCTGACCGGTGCCGGGCCCATGTTCGTCAGCGCGACGCGCGCCTCCTCGATGCCGTCACCGTTGCGGTGGACGGCGCACGCCACCCCGACGATCGCCCATGCCTGCGCGGTCCGGTGGAACTTCTCGTAGTGCACGCCCCAGCCCGCACCCAGTTTCGGCACGCGCACGCCCACGAGCAGCTCGTCCGGCTCCATCGCCGACGTCATCCAGTCGACGAAGAACTCCGACGCGGGGATCTCCCTCTCGCCGCGCGAGGACCGGACGAGGAACACCGCGTCCAGCGCGAGCGCCACGGCGGGCAGGTCGCCCGCCGGGTCCGCGTGGGCGAGCGACCCGCCGAAGGTGCCGCGGTGCCGGACCGCCGGGTCGGCGACGGTCTCCGTCGCCTGCACGATCAGCGGGACGTGCTCGCGCACCAGCGGATCACGGATCACCTGGTGGTGCGTCGCCATGGCGCCGATGAACAGCGAGTCCCCCTCGTCGCGGATCTCCCGGAGCGCGCCGAGCCGGCCCAGGTCGATCAGCGCGTCGGGGTAGGCGAGCCGCAGCCGCAGCAGCGGCATCAGGCTCTGCCCTCCCGCCAGCACCTTGGCGTCCTCGCCCGCGTCGGCCAGCGCCTGGACGGCGTCGTCCACCGAGGCGGGACGGACGTAGTCGAACGTCGCGGGAATCACTGCTCACCTCCGGCCGAGCCGAGTCCGCCGCCCGCGCCCGGTTCCGCGGCCGCCGGCTTCTCCTCCGCGCGCATCGCGCGCCACACGCGTTCCGGCGTGCACGGCATCCGCACGTCGTGCACCCCGTAGGGGCGCAGCGCGTCCACGACCGCGTTGACGACCGCGGGGGTCGAGGCGATCGTTCCGGCCTCGCCGACGCCCTTCACTCCCATCGGGTTGGACGTCGCCGGCGTCTCGGTGCGGTCCGTCGTGAACGTCGGGAGGTCCGCGGCGGACGGGACCAGGTAGTCGGCCATCGTGGTCGTCGTCAGGTTGCCGTCCGCGTCGTACACGGCCTCCTCGTAGAGCGCCTGGGCGATGCCCTGCGCGAGCCCGCCGTGGACCTGCCCCTCCACGATGAGCGGATTCACGACCTTGCCCACGTCGTCCACCGCCACGTACTTGCGGAGCTTCACCATCCCGGTCTCGGTGTCGACCTCAGCTGCGCACAGGTGCGTGCCGTGCGGGAAGGAGAAGTTCTCCGGGTCGAACGTGGCGTCGGAGTCCAGGGACGGTTCGATGCCGTCCGGCAGGTCGTGCGCGGCGAACGCGGCCAGCGCCACCTCCTGGATCGTCTTGCCCTCCTCCTGGACGCCGCGGACGCTGAACCGTCCACCGGAGAACTCCAGATCCTGCTCGGACGCCTCCAGCAGATGCGCGGCCACCTTGCGGGCCTTGTCCACCACCTTCTCGCAGGCGGAGAACAGCGCGACCCCTCCCACGGCCAGGGAACGGGACCCGTAGGTGTCCATCCCCTTGGGCGAGATGGCGGTGTCGCCGTGCAGGACCTTCACGTCCTCGAACGGCACGCCGAGCCGGTCGGCGGTGATCTGCGCCCACGCCGTCGCGTGGCCCTGCCCGTGCGGGGACGTACCGGTGACCACCTCGACCTTGCCGGACGGCAGGACCCGCACCGACGCGTGCTCCCAGCCGCCGGCCCCGTACGACAGCGACCCGAGGACCCGGGACGGGGCGAGACCGCACATCTCCGTGAACGTGGACACCCCGATGCCCAGCTGCACCGGATCGCGCCGTTCCCGCCTGTCCGCCTGTTCCGCACGGAGCTTGTCGTACTCGAACAGCTCCAGCGCCTTGTCGGTCGCCGCCTCGTAGTTGCCCGTGTCGTACGTGAGGCCCGCGATGGTCTCGTACGGGAACTCCTCGTGCGCGATCCAGTTGCGGCGCCGTACCTGGATGGGGTCGATGCCCAGTTCGTGGGCCAGCTCGTCCATCATCCGCTCGATGGCGAAGGTGGCCTCTGGGCGGCCCGCACCCCGGTAGGCGTCCGTGGGCGTCTTGGTGGTGAAGACCCCCGTGCAGGTGAACGACAACGCGTCCATCTTGTAGATGCCGTTGAACATGAACGCGCCCAGCAGCGGGATGCCGGGGGTGACCAGCATCAGGTACGCGCCCATGTCGGCCAGCAGTTCGACCTTCAGGCCGCGGATCCGGCCGTCGCGCTCGGCGGCGAGCGTGAGCCGCTGGATCTGGTCGCGGCCGTGGTGGACGGTCATGTTGCCCTCGCTGCGGGTCTCCGTCCACTTGACCGGACGGCCCAGCCTGCGGGCGAGCAGCAGCGCGAGGACCTCCTCCCCGTACACCTGCAGCTTGGAGCCGAAGCCGCCGCCGACGTCCGGCGCGACGACCCGGATCCGGTGCTCGGGGATCTCGGTGACCGTGGCGAGCATCAACCGCAGGATGTGCGGGATCTGCGTGGCCGAGTACAGCGTGAACTCGTCCCCCTCGGGGACGCACAGCACCGACCGCGGCTCCATGGCCGTCGGGATGAGCCTCTGCTGGACGAAGCGGCGCTCCAGCACGACCGGCGCGTCCCGCATCGCCGCGTCGAGATCCCCGTTCTCGAACACCCACGTGTAGGACTTGTTCGTGCCGAGGTCCTCGTGCACCAGATCGGCGCCGTCGGCTATGGCGGCCTCCATGTCCACGACGGCGGACAGCGGCTCATAGTCGACGTCTATCTCCTCCAGGGCGTCCATGGCCGCGGCCTTGTCGCGGGCCACGACGCATGCGACGGGCTCGCCGACGTAGCGGACCTCGTCCACCGCCATGGGCGGGTGGGCCGGATGCTTCATGTCCTCGGTCACGACCCACGCGCAGGGCAGCGAACCCTGTTCCGCGGCGAAATCCCGGCCGCTGAACACGGCGACGACGCCGGGACGCTCCTTCGCCGGCGCGGTGTCGACCCCGGTGATCCGGGCGTGCGCGAACGGGCTGCGCAGGAACGCCACGTGCAGCGTCCCCGCCGGGGTCATGTTGTCGGTCCACCGCGTCCGGCCCGTGATGAGCCGCGCGTCCTCCGACCGCTTGCGCGGGGTGCCGACCTCCTGCACGGTCACGGCGTCACCTCCTGCCGGCCGGGCTCGCGCATGTCGCTCGCCGCCCGCCGCACGGCCTTGACGATGTTCTGGTAACCGGTGCACCTGCACAGGTTCCCCTCGAGCCCCTCCCGCACCTCGTCCTCGGACGGGTCGGGATTCTCCCTCAGCAGGTCGAGCGATGCCATGATCATGCCGGGCGTGCAGTAACCGCACTGCAGCGCGTGCTCCTCGTGGAAGGCCCGCTGCATCGGGTGCGTCTCGCCGTCGACGCCGAGCCCCTCGACGGTCGTCACGTCATGGCCGTCCGCCTGGACGGCGAGCACGGAGCAGCTCTTCACGCTCATCCCGTCCATCAGGACGGTGCAGGCTCCGCAGTTGCTGGTGTCGCACCCGACCGGGGTCCCGACCTTTCCCAGCCGTTCGCGCAGATATTGGACGAGAAGGAGGCGCGGCTCGACGTCGTCTTCGTACGTCGCTCCGTCGACCTCCACACGGATACGTGGCATGCGGTTTCTCCCAGGGACGTCTCGGGGTGGACAGCAGGTGAGACGTCCCTGGGAGGAGCGCGCTGATCCGGCCACGTCATCGGGGCCACCTCCGTGGAAGGCGACCCTACGAACCTATGCCGGGGTTGAATGCCGTACTAGTCCCCGACGTCGCTTATTTACCGACGTCTGGGGTACTGATGGCCGCTAGTGCACGCGGAGCAGAACCGGCCAGGTCTTCGGCCCGACGATCCCGTCGTCGTCGACGCCGCCCCACCGCTGCACGGCCTTCACGGCCTTCTCGGTCTCGTCGTCGAACTTGCCGGTCATGCTCACCTCGGGGTGGCTGCGCGCCAGCAGCAGCCCCTGCAGGGTCTCCACGTGCTCGCCGGAGTCGCCCTTGTTCAGCTGCGGCAGCTTCTTCACCATGTCCTCCGTCCAGTTGCCCCCGCCGTAGGCGGGCCGTCCGTAACCAGCGATGACACTGGAGTCCCTGACGCGGCGCCTCACCGAGTCGCTCGTGTTGCCCTCGATCGTCTGCAGCCGCCCGCCGCCGAGGACCTTCTCGACGACGCCGACATGGTCGATCGCGCCGATGCTGTTGGTGGCGCCCCAGTCGAAGAACACGATGTCGCCGGGCTTGGCCTGGTTGACGCTCGCGGTGGTCCCGCTGTGCCAGCGCCCGGCCTTCTGGAAGTCCTGCGCGTGCCACACGGTGTAGGCGCGGTCCCCGCCGGGCAGGACGGCGCCCGCGTTGCCGCTGTGCCGCGCCCAGTAGGTGATGGCCATGTCGCACCAGGACGCCCTGAGGAACTCGCTTCCGTGCCTGGAGGCGTACTCCCGGGTGATGGTGTTCGGACGGCCGGCCGTCCCGAGCGACTTGCGGGCCTCGGCGATCATTCCCGCGGCGCTCATGCCGGGTCCTCCTGCTCGGTCCCGTCCTGGAGGGCCCGGCCCTGCCCGCGGAAGATCCCGTCGGCGTCAGGCTCGCCGTACAGCTCCCGCAGGATCTGCTCCTCGTCGGGTTCGGTGGCCCGGTGGACGTCGGGATTCACGTCCACCTCGTCCATGTGAGCCGCTTCCGCGGCGTCTGTTTCGGTCTGGGGGGTCACGTTGCTTCTCCGCAGCGTCGGAGTGTCCGATCGGTCGGGAGCCTGCTCCGTTCCGTCAGCGGCTCCGGGCCGACCGTAATGGGAACAAGCCCACTTTCTCCGGTTTTTGGGCGAAAACACGTGATTGCTGGATTTCTGCCGTTCACCAGCGAAGACGGTCGATCGGCCGGCGCGCCTTCCGCGACCCAACCCCCAGGAGGGCGGCGGCCGGCCTCGGCCGCGCGCGGACGCCGTTCAGGGCGGGCGCTGCCGTTCTGAGCAGGGGATATTTGGCGTTTCCGGGGTAGGGGCCGCCTATGTTCTTCTTTTTCTCTTCCCGCCTGGGTTGCCTGGGGTCGCTCCTCGTGACCCTGGTGCTCACGTGGGTCGTTTACGTGTTCCTCAGCCGCTGAGCCCGCGGCGCGGGGCGAGCCCCGCCGAGGGGCCCCGCCGAGGGGCCGCGGCGACCTTCGCCGGGCGGATTCCGGTCGACTCTGGGTGATCAGCTTGACAAGGTTCGGTTACCGAGTGTCTCCTTGTGTGCGTGACGAAGCGCGTGCAGACCGACAGCCCCGTGGCCCTGGGTCGCGTGGCCAGCGCGCTGTGTCCTTCGTGTTGTCGCTGATCCCCGTTCCGGGCGATCGTCGCTTCCGCTGACGGTCCCCTTTTCCAGCCGGCACACCTGCACGAAGGACTTCCCGTGGACCTTTCCGTGGTTCCCGACCTCACCATGCGCGGCCAGGACGATCCGCACGGCCGCGCCACCGCCGTCCGTCCCGCGACCGTCGGGCAGCTCGCCGCCCGCGTCGGCGACCTCGCCGGACGCCCCGGCGAATGGTGGCGCCTCGTCCGGTTCGACGCCGCCGGGCCGGTGCACGTCCCGCTGGACGGCCGCACCTGGCTGACCACCTGGCCGCCCGGCCACGGCGGGACGATCCCCACTCGGGTCAGCACGCTGATCGCGGGCGAGCTGGCGGAGGTGACGATCACCGCGCGCGGCGTCACCGAGCGCCCGCTCCGGGCCAACCGGGTCCGGGTCCACGGTGGCCCGCCCGCGCTGACGAATCCGGGTCCGGCGTTCGCGGTCAGCCTGCACGCCGGTGCAGGACGTCCCTGGGACCTCCCGCCCACGTGACCACCAGCTCGCCCGAGCGCAGGGCGGCCCGCCCGTCGAGCCGGTCACGGGAGCCGTTCGCACAGCTCAGCTTGATCCGGCCCGTCGCGTCCACGGTGCCGGTGCAGAAGCCCGGCGAGTTCAGCGCGGCGGCGCCCCGGTAGAGGAAGAGCGCCACGCGCCGCGAACCGGATCCCGCCGTCCAGGTGCCGTCCAGCGGCGACTTCTTCTCCGCACCGGGCCGGACCCCGTTCAGCACCGGCGGCGTCGGACGAGCGGTCGGCGCGGACGGCGAGGGCCGCGCCGACTCGGGCTCGCCCGAGTCGCTGCAGCCGGCCAGCGAGGCGGCGAGCAGCGCGGCGAGGGACAGGCACAGCGTGGCCACGGCCGGCCGCATGGGTCCTCCAGGGAATGAGGGCGCGCGGCGGGCCCCGGGGGATTAGGCCCGCCGCGCGTGCACCGGGGGTCGGCGCGGGGCGGCCCGGACCGCCCGGACGCCCCACGCAAGATCCACACCAATAGAAACCCGTGGGTTTTTCACGTCAAGGGGGACGGGGGCCTCCGGCCGCTTCCGGTCAGCGGTCGGCAGGGACGGGCGCTGGGCGGGCTCCCGGCGGCCGGGAACCCGCCCGGCGCCGGTCATGCCAGGTCAGCCGGGGTCACCGGTCAGGTAGGGGGAGGCGGCTTCGCGGCCGATGAGGGGGAGCAGCGCGAAATAGGTGAGGGACGGCAGCAGCGAAGGCAGCTCCTCCGCCTCGCCCGTCTCCATCTGGACGTGGATCGCGCTGTAGATGCCGCCCACGATCGCGTCCACCACCGGGACCGGAACGGGCGCCAGGGACGGGTCGGTGAAGAAGGCGCGGAACCGGGTGAGGTTGTCGATGCGCGCCTGCCTGACCTGCGGCCCCGCCGCGTTCACCTCCACCAGCGACGCCCGCGCGAACCGCGGTTCCCGGGCGAGGGCGGCGAGGAGCGCGCGCAGCCCCGCGTGGATGCCGTCCGGCCAGGACGGCGCGGCCTCGTAGGCCTCCGTCATGCGGCGGAGCAGGATGTCCATGCCGCGCTGGTAGGCGGCGAGGAAGCACGCGTCGAGGTCGGAGAAGTGCGCGTAGAACGTCTTCTTCGTGACGCCCGCGCCCTCGGTGACCCCGCTGATGGTCGTGTGCGCGAAGCCCCGCTCCGAGACGACGTGGACGAGCGCGTCGATCAGCCGCTCCCGCTGGATTCCGGCGACGGTCTCGGGGGAGAGGCCGTGGCGCCCCGGCTTGATGGCGCGGCGCGGGTCCAGCGCGGACCGGGAGCCGGGCAGCGCCTCGGCGCACCCCGTCTCCGGTGTCCCGGCCTTCCCCGACATCGGCCCTCGATCCGTCACCTGCCGTCGAGGTCACATTACTCGGCGTTCCCTGCCCGGGGGGAAGCCCCGGGCCGTGCGGCACGGGTCACAGCGGTGGGCCGGCGCCGGCGCGTCAGCGCAGGTGGCGGCGCCGCGAGCGGGTCAGCACCCGGACGGTCCCGACCAGCCCCAAGCCGATCAGCACGACCGGGACCATCGCCGTCACGGGCAGGACGTCCCCGTCCGTCAGGCCGTCCGCGAGGAACAGCCCGGCCAGGACGAGGAAGAACAGCCCCGTCACGGGCCCCGCCGGATCGAACCGGAACCGCTTCTCGCCCGCCGCCTTCTTACCGGCCATCTCCCTGCCCGCCTTCACTCGCTGTGACCTGTCTCGCCGGAACCCGTCTCACGGGCGGGCGCGATCTCAGACACGGTGCACGTCCACGTCTCCGAGCTTGCCGCGGATCCGCAGGACGATCACCGGCGGGTTCGCGGCGTGCGCGACCTCCGGCTCCAGGGTCCGCACGACCCTGGCGGCGGGCCCGCTCGTCGTCCGGTGGTCGATCCGCACGTCGCCGAGACCGATCCGCGCGTCCACCAGCACCCGGGCGGTGGGCGGCACCGTGACCTCCAGGCCCCCGAGCCCGACCTCGGCGTTGATCGTGACCCGCTGGCCGGCCGCGACCGGCAGCGCGGTGAGGTCGAGGTCGCCCTGCCCGACGCCCACCTTGTACACCCGGCCGATCTGCGAGGCGTCGGTGGGACGCCAGTCGACCTCCCCGTACTCGGCGTTGCGCGGGACGTCGCCCGCGACCGAGGTGGTCAGCATGGCGAGGGTCAGGACGGTCCCGGCCGTCGCGAGGCCGCCCGTCCGGAACCAGCCGCCGACGACGAGGCCGAGCCCGAGGACGGCGAGCGCGGGCGCCATGACGATCAGCCAGGAGTCCGGGGCGGGGTGGCCCTCGGCCACCGGGATCAGCGCCGCGCCGGCGGCCATGGCCGCGAGCAGCGTGATCGCCGCCACCGGCGACGTCCTGCCGCCGCAGCCGTCCTGGGCCCACCCGAGCTTTCCTGAGGGGCTGCCGGCGGGCACGCGGCATCTCCGACGAAGCGACTCGACCTCAGAACGATACGGGGTATCC